>JAICUZ010000008.1 GCA_025935595.1 Burkholderiales bacterium | reverse complement strand
GTGTCGCTCTTCACGAAGCGGACGAACTCGTTCGCGGCGTCCTTGTTCGACGAGTTCTTCAGCACGGCGATCGGCAGCTCGATCAGCATCGACTGGCGCGGGATCACGTACTGGAGGTCCTGGCCGTTCTGCCGCGCGGCGAAGGCCTCGCTCTCGTAGGTGATGAGAACGTCTCCCTTGCCCGCCAGGAACGTGTTCGTCGCGTTGCGGCCCGACGAGTCCTGCGACACGACGTGCTTGAAGAGGTTCCGCACGTACGTCGTCGCCTGCTTGTCGGTCTTACCGAGCCGGCGCTGCGCGCCGTAGGCGGCGAGGACGTTCCATTTCGCCGAGCCGGAACTGAACGGGTTGGGCGTCACGACCTGCACGCCCGGCTTGACCAGGTCGGCCCAGCCCTTGATGTGCTTCGGGTTGCCGTTCCGGACGGCGAAGACGACGAGGGTGTCGGCGGCG
This sequence comes from Burkholderiales bacterium, assembly GCA_025935595.1. Lineage (GTDB taxonomy): Bacteria > Actinomycetota > Thermoleophilia > Gaiellales > Gaiellaceae > PALSA-600. Next base: position 24,795 of record JAICUZ010000008.1, on the reverse strand, counting down.
ATGCCGCGGTAGCTCTGGCGATTCCACTTCGAGTCCACGAGCCCGTCGTCGACGAGCAGGTTGACGTCGTCGCCGGTGGAGAGGAAGACGACGTCCGCGTTCAGCCCCTGGCCGACAGCGCGTGCCTGGTCGGTCGAGGCGCCGTACGACTGGCTGAACGTGACGTCCTTTCCGTCGGGCGTCTGTTGCCAGGCCGGGATGATCTTCGCGAGCACCGTCTTCGGCGTGGAGTAGGCGACGAGCGAGAGGCTCGACCCGGCGGCCGCCGCTCCGGCGGCTACGAGGGCGGTCACCACGGCCGCGAGCAGGGCCAGATTCCGTTGCTTGTTCATAGGCATAGTTGGGAAACTACATAAATCACACTGATACGTCAAATAAGGAAGATGCAGCCGGTAGGGTCGGGCCGTGGCTTCCGTCCTCGCCGTCGCGGGCCTCGAGAAGCGCTACCGGCGGGTCCAGGCGCTGGCGGGCGTCGACCTCGCCGTCGAGCCGGGACAGCTCGTGGGTCTGCTCGGGCCGAACGGTGCGGGCAAGTCGACGCTCGTCAAGATCGCGTGCGGCCTCGTCCGCCCGACGCGGGGCCGGGCCGAGGTCGCCGGCGCGCCCGCCGGTTCGGTCGCCGCGCGCCAGGCGCTCGGCTACCTCGCCGAGCTCTTCCGGTTTCCAGGCTGGATGACGGCGGATGAGGTGCTTGCGCTCCACCAGCGCCTCGCGCATTCACCCGGCGGCACGGCCGAGCGGGGAGAGTTGCTCGAGTTGGTCGGCCTTCCCGAAGCGCGTCGCACCCGCGTTGCCGCGATGTCGAAGGGAATGCAGCAGCGGCTCGGGATCGCGCAGGCGATGGTCGGAAAGCCGCAGCTCCTGCTGCTCGACGAGCCGACGAGCGCGCTCGACCCGGCCGGCCGGCGAGTCGTGCGCGAGCTGCTCGAAGAGCTCCGCCGCCGCGGGACGTCGGTCCTCCTCAACTCACACCTCCTGTCGGAGGTCGAGCTCGTCTGCGATCACGTCGTGATCGTCGATCACGGCCGTGTGGTCGCCGCCGGCGCGCCGGCCGATCTCCGCCGCGAGGGTGGAGTGGAGGTGGAGACGGCAGTTGGGGTCCGGAAGTTCCCCGACGCGCGCCGTGCCGACGTGCCGCGGCTCGTGCGCGAGCTCGTCGCCGCGGGCGAGGACGTCTTCGGCGTGCGCGTCGTCACCTCGACGCTCGAAGAGGCGTACCTGGAGGTGGTCGAGTGACGGCGATCGTGTTGTACGGGTTGCGGGAGAGCCTGCGGCGCAAGATGTTCGCGGTCGTGCTCGTCCTCACCGTCGGCTTCCTCGCGCTGTATGCGTGGGGCGCACATGCCGCGTTCCGCGACACGCGCGGCTTCGTCGGCCCGGGCAACGAGAACCTCGATCCGGACGCGCTCACCGGCGCGATCATCCAGGGGCTCGCGATGTTCGCGACACTGTTCCTGGGCGCGATCCTCTCGGTCTTCCTGACGCTCAACGTGATCCGGGGCGACGCCGAGGCCGGGCTGTTGCAGCCGCTCGTCGTCCGGCCGGTCGGGCGTGCGCGGCTTCTGCTCGCGCGCTTCGTCGGCGCGGCGGGTGTCGCGGCGATCTACGTCCTCGGGGTGTACGCCGCCACGGTCGCGATCGCGAACTGGGCGGGAGGCTGGACACCCGACCGGGTCGTCGCGCCGGGCCTCGAGCTCGCAGCCGCGGTCGTCGTCGTCAGCGCGCTCGCGCTCGCGGGGTCGGTCTTCTTCGCGCCGATCGCGAACGGGATCGGAACGCTCATGGTGTTCGGCGCGGGCCTGATCGCCGGGCTGCTCGGGGAGATCGGCCAGGCGATCAACTCGCAGCGACTGCAGCACATCGCGCGGCTCGCGTCGTGGGCGTTGCCGTTCGACGCGCTCTACGAGGACGCGCTGCACCGGCTCACGGTCGACACGACCGGTTTTGCCGAGTACGTGCTCAAGCTCGGCCCGTTTGGCGGATCGCACCAGGCGGGCACATCGCTCCTTGCGTGGTCGGTCCTCTACCTGGTGCTCGTGCTCGCCGTGGCTGTCGCCGCGTTCTCTGTGCGGGACCTGTAGAAAGAGCGACGTGAGATTCCGTCCAGGAGCGCGGCTCGACCCGTCGCAGGTCGAGGACCGTCGCGGCAGAGGGGGAGCCGTCGCCGTCGGTGGCGGCGGGCTCGGCGTTGCCGGCGTCGTCATCTACCTGCTCTTCGCCCTGCTCGGCGGGGGTGGGTCCGGCACGTTCGACCAGCTCGACGGGCTCAGCGTCGGCCCCGGAACGAGCGCGGCGTCCGCACAGCTCGATTGCTCGACCGGCGCCGACGCGAACGACCGTCAGGACTGCCGGATCCTCGGTGACGTGAACAGCATCCAGGCGTACTGGAGCAGCTGGTTCAAGCGGCACGGGAAGAGCTACGAGCCGGCGAACACCGTCTTCTTCACCGGCTCGACGTCGACGAGCGGCTGCGGCACCGCCACGACCGACGTCGGGCCGTTCTACTGCCCGGCCGACCGCCACGTCTACATCGACCTCGGCTTCTACCAGGAGCTGCAGGATCGATTCGGAGCGCAGGGCGGGCCGTTCGCAGAGGCGTACGTGATCGCGCACGAGTACGGGCATCACGCCCAGGACCTGCTCGGCGACCTTCGCGGCCAGCAGTCGCAGGGCGCGACGGGCAGCTCGGTGCGAACCGAGCTGCAGGCCGACTGCTACGCGGGCGTCTGGGCGCGGAACGCGGTCGCGACCGGGTACATCGTCGACCTCACGCAGCAGGACGTGAACGAGGGGCTCGACGCCGCCGCGGCGGTCGGGGACGACCGCATCCAGCAGGAGACGCAGGGGCAGGTGAACCCCGAGACGTGGACGCACGGATCAGCGGCCGAGCGCAAGGGCTGGTTCGCACGCGGCTATCAGCGCGGCGAGCCCAGCGGCTGCGACACGTTCAGCGGCTCCGTGTCGCCGTGAAGCTCGTGTGCGAGCCGTCGGTCAGCACCTTGACGACGGTGCGCACGTTGTGGCCCGCCGGCACGGCGGCGTAGAACGTCCCGCGGCGCAGCGTCGCCCAGACCGTCCCCTTCTTCGTCAGCCGGACGATGACGGCACGCACGTCGCTGCCGGCGACGCCTCCCACCGCGTAGCGCGATGCGGCGTAGGCGATCTGGTCGGCGGCGAGGCTCGAGGCGCACGAGCGCGCGACGGTCGACGAGCCGACGACGACGCGGAAGCAGCCGAAGACTGCTCGTGCGCATCCGGAGAACGACGCGGCCGTTCCCGAACGCGACCGAGCGCGAGCCCAGGCTGACAGGCGCCGCGGCCTTCGCGGGCGTCACGCTCGTCGTGGGCGCGCCGAGCGCCGAAAGCACCGCCGCGGCGGCGGCTGCGACCGCCACGGCGAGGCTCCCGAGCACGAGCGCGCGTCTCCCCACACGGCGGCTCATCGCTGACCTTGATCCCCGTACGGCGGCGGGTGAAACTAGCCGGCGTTCTCGGCGGCCCGGAGACCGGTCCGGGCCCAGACGGCGAAGATCACGAGCAGTGCGACGGCGAGCCCGAACGCGAGCGCGACCTGGGTCGGCTCGCCCTGGATGAAGCCGCGGCCGGCTTCGAGGATGAACGTGAGCGGGTTGAGTCGCGCGACGGCGTGGATCCAGCCGCTGAGCAGGTCGAGCGGAACGTAGACCGGCGCGAGGAAGAGCGCCATGAAGACCGGGGTCTGCATGAGCGGTCCCGCCTGGACGGAGCGGAAGCGCATCGCGACGCCGGCCGCCCAGAGCAGGCCGACCTGGTTGAAGATGATCGCAAGGCCGTAGAGGCCGAAGAGGTCGACGCCGTTGCCGCCGATCTTCATCCCGGCGACGAGCGCGACGCACGTCAGGACGACGGCGATCATCGCCCAGCGCACGAGCGCCGCGATCGCGTAGCCGGCGATGATCCCGCTCCGCTGTGGTGCGGACACGAGGAGGCGCCGCGCGAAGCCGCGCTCGAAGTCGCGCGCGATGCCGAAGCCGGCGAACACACCGCCGAACGCAGCGGACTGCAGGAGCACGAACACGAACTGGAACGCGGTGTAGCCACCGTGGAAGTCGAACCCCGGCACATGCCGTAGCCGTGAGAGCCCGCCGGCGAACGCCATGAAGTTCATCAGCGGGAACAGCATCGGCGGGATGAACAGCGACGGGTTCTTGAACAGCACCGTGACCTGCCGGTGCGCGAGCCCGAGCGCGACGTCGGTCGTGCGTCTCACGTTCTCGCCATCCTGACTTTCAACTGACGCCCCGCGAGCCCCAGCGAGACGGCGATCAGCGCCAGGCTGAAGCCGAACCCGAGCAAGAGCGCCTGCGCATCCCAGCCACTGATCACCAGCGACCGCAAGCCTTCGATCATGTAGCTGACCGGGTTGATCGTCGCGACGTCGCGGAACCACGTCACCTCGATGAGGTTGCGCGGCAGGTTCATGCTCGAGATGAACGTCGCGAAGAAGAGCAGTGGGAACTGCGACTGCACGCCTTCGCCGGAGCCGGTGCGCAGGGCGAGCCAGAGCCCGAGCGTGCCCCACCCGGTCGCGATCAGCACCGCGAGCAAGAGGATGAGGAACGCCCCCGCGACGCCCGTGTCGATGTGGACGCCGAAGATGAGGCCCACGCTCAGGTAGACGCACGCCTGTAACGCGCCGAGCCCGACGGCGCCGCCGATCTGGCCGATCAGGAGCGCCGAGCCGCGCACGGGCGTGAGCGCGAGCCGGTTGAGGAAGCCCGTGTCGATGTCGCGCGCGAGGTCGACGCCGGCGATGCCGGACGCGAAGAGCGCTCCCTGCAGGAACGAGAACGGCAGGAAGAACGCGAGAAACGAGTCCGTCGGGAACCCCGGCAGGTGCGTCGCCGCGCGCAGGCCGTTCGAATTGACGGCCATGAGCATGAGCGGAAAGGTGAGCGGCGGGATCCACGTTCCGGGCTGCCTGAATGTGCGCACGACCGATCGCTGTGCGATCAGCCAGACCTGCTGCGTCATTCCTCTTCTGCGCCCTCGAGCGTGCGGCCCGTCTTCGCGAGGAAGACGTCGTCGAGCGACGGCTCGTGCAGGTTGATCTGCGCGGCGCGGAGGTTCTCGGTGTCGAGCGCGCGCACGACCTCGGGCAGCGCGCCGTGGCCGTCGAGCTGAACCGCGAACGCACCGGGCCGCGCAGCGGTCTCCGCGCCGAAGCGGCGAAGCAGCTCACGCAGGCGCTCGAGCTCGTCGGGCGACTCGGGCACGACCTCGACCGTCGGCTTGCCGATCTGGGCCTTCAATTGCGACGGCGTGCCCTCGGCGACGATCCGGCCGTGGTCGATGATCCCCACGCGGTCGGCGAGGACGTCCGCTTCCTCGAGGTACTGCGTCGTCAGGAAGACGGTGACGCCCTCGTCGCGGGCGAGACGCCCGACTTCGTCCCAGAGGGCGGTGCGGCTCTGTGGGTCGAGCCCGGTCGTCGGCTCGTCGAGGAAGAGGATCGACGGGTCGTGGATGAGCGCGAGCGCGAGGTCGAGCCTGCGCTTCATGCCGCCGGAGTAGGCGCGCACCTTGCGGTTGCCGGCGCTCGTCAGCCCGACGCGGTCGAGCAGGCGTCCGATCAGGCGCTTGCGCTCGTCGCCGCGGATGCCGTGAAGCGAGGCCTGGAGGCGGAGATGCTCGGCGCCGGTCAGGAAGGGGTCGAGCGCGGCTTCCTGGAGGGCCGCCCCGATCGCCGCGCGAACCTGCGAGCCTTGCTTGGCGACGTCGAAGCCTGCGACCGTCGCCCGCCCGCCCGAGGGCGGGAGGAGCGTTGTCAGCATGTGGACGGTCGTCGACTTGCCGGCGCCGTTCGGGCCGAGGAAGCCGTAGATCTCGCCGGGCAGGACCCGCAGGTCGATCCCCGCCACCGCTTCGACGTCCTTGAACTGCCGCCGGAGCCCGATCGCCTCGATTCCCTCGTCGCTCCGGCTCATCGGCTGAACCTACCTACGGGGCCTGTCGCCCGGCCGTCGGCCGCGCTACACTTGAGTACGCAACTATGGCTGTGGCAGCGATCCCCGCACCGCGCCAGCTCGAGAGCTGGGTTTCGTTCCTCCGCGCGCACGCGGCGATCACACGCGAGCTCTCCGCGCAGCTGCAGCGTGAGCACGACCTGACCCTGAACGACTACGAGGTGCTGCTCCATCTGTCCCACGCCGAGGATGGGCGGATGCGCCGGGTCGACCTCGCCGAGCGCGTCGTTTTGACCGCCTCCGGCATCACGCGCCTGCTCGAAGGGCTCGAGCGCGCCGGGTACGTGTGCAAGGAGTCGTGCGCTGCTGACGCGCGCGTCTCGTACGCCGCGCTGACCGACAAAGGGCGGAAGAAGCTCGGGTCGGCGGCAGAGACGCACCTCCGCGGGGTCGACGAGCTCTTCGTGTCGCGCTACTCGGGCTCCGAGCTGACGGCGCTCGCCGAGCTTCTCGGCCGGCTGCCCGTCACCGGCGCGGACTGCAAGCCTGAGTCCGACACGCCGTGCAGCTGAGCCGCGAGCTCGCGGAACGGCCCCTCCGCCGCCAGTAGATCGTCGAACCGCCCGCGCTGGGTGATTCGCCCGTGCTCGAGCACGAGGATCTCGTCCGCGCGGCGGACCGTCGCGAGGCGGTGCGCGATGATGATCGACGTCCGCCCGCGCAGCAGCCGGTCGAGCGCCTGCTCGATCAGGATCTCCGTCGGCCGGTCGATGTTCGATGTCGCCTCGTCGAGGATCAGGATGCGCGGGTCGGCGAGGAGCGCACGCGCGATCGAGATCAGCTGGCGCTCGCCGGCCGACAGGCCCGCGCCGCCCTCGCGCACCTCGTGCAGCAACCCCTTCGAGAAGCGCCGCGCGATCCGGTCGACGCCGATCGCGTGCGCGACGTCCGCCACGTCCTCGTCCGTCGCGTCCGGCCGGGCGAAGCGGATGTTGTCGGCGATCGTGCCGGCAAAAAGGAACGGATCCTGAAGGACGACGCCGAGCTGCCGGCGGTACGCGCGGAGTTCCACCTCACGGAGGTCGTGGCCGTCGACGCGCACGGCGCCTTCCTCGGGATCGTAGAAGCGTCCGACGAGCTTCGCCGTCGTCGACTTGCCGCCGCCCGACTCGCCCACGAGCGCGAGGCAGTTGCCCGCGGGCACGTCGATCTCGATCGCGTGCAGCACCGGCTCCCGCCCGTACGAGAAGGTGACGCGGTCGAACTGCAGATGGCCCTCGACCGATAGCTGCTTCGCGCCGTCGGCGTCGCGGATCTCCGGCTCGGTGTCGAGGATGCCGGTGATCTTCTCCATCGCAGCGCCGGCGGACTGCACCTGCCCGTACAGGTCGGACAGCTCCTGCAGCGGCTGGAAGATCATGTTGAGCATGAACACCGCGGCGGTGACGGTGCCGACCTGGATCGACCCGCTCAGCAGCAGGTGGTCGCCGACGAAGAGCACCGACCCCATCGCGACGACACCAAGCGCCTCGATGCCAGGGAAGAAGAGCGAGTTCAGGTACTGCGCGTGCGTGTTCGTCTCCCGGTTCGCCGCGTTCGCCTTGTCGAACTCGGCGAGGAACGCGCGCTCGCGGTTGAACGCCTGGATGATCGCCATCCCGGCGACCGACTCCGCGATCTGCGCCGTCATGATCGCGATCGTCTCGCGCACGCGCAGGAACGCTGCGTGCGACTTCACCTGGAACCAGCGGCCGAGCACGAGCGTCGGCGGCAGGATCACGAGCGCGACGAGCCCGAGCCGCCAGTCGAGCACGAAGAGGCCGACGATCGCGGCCAGGATCGTGAGCGTGTTGACGACCAGCGTCGTCAGGCCTTGCGAGAGGACGTCTGAGAGCGCATCCGCGTCCGACGTCAGGCGCGAGATGATCCAGCCGGCCTTCTGCTGGCTGAAGTACCGCAGCGACAGCGTCGTCAGATGGTCGAACAGGTCTTGCCGCAGGCCGAGAACGATGTTCTGGCCGACCCGCGCGAGGCCGCGCACCAGCGTCGTCTGCAGCACGTAGGCGAGCGACATGACGACGAGGTACACGACGACGTCGCGGCCGAGCCGCGGCTCGTCGCGCTTGAGCATCGCCTCGTTGATCGCGTCGCGCACGATCAACAGCGCCGCGACCGGGGCTCCTGCCATCACAACGCCGCAGACCGCGAGCGCTGCGACGCGCAGACGCTGGCCGGGCAGGTAGTGCCCGAGGCGCGAGAGACCGGTTCGCTTCTTAGGCAACCGCGACCTCCTCGCCGAAGAGCGCGCTGAACAAGGCGCCGCTCTGGAGCAGCTCCTGCGGCTTGCCCGATTCGACGACGACGCCGTCGTCGAGAACGACCGCACGATCCGCGACCTCGACGGTCGACAGTCGCTGCGTCGCGATGAGGACGGTGCGACCCGCGAGCGCGGGGCGGAGATTCGTCACGAGGTGGCGCTCGGTCTGCGTGTCCACCGCCGACATCGGGTCGTCGAGCACGATCACGCGTGCGTTCGCGATGAGTGCGCGCGCCAGTGCGACCCGCTGGCGCTGCCCGCCCGAGAGGTTGACGCCTCGCTCGCCGATCAGCGTGTCGTATCCATCAGGCAGGTCGGCGGCGAAATGGGCGACCCCGGCGGCCTCGCAGGCGGCGACGACCTCTTCCCAGGGCGCGTCCGGACGCGCGGCGGTGAGGTTGTCGCGCAGTGGGATCGAGAACAGGATCGGCCGCTGGGTGACGACCGCGACGACCGTGCGCAGATCCGCGATCGGCACCGTGCTGACATCGACGTTGCCGACGAGCACGCGGCCTTCGTCCGGGTCGTAGAAGCGCGGGAGCAGGTTGAGGAGCGACGTCTTGCCGGCGCCGGTCGGCCCGCAGACGGCGACCACCTCGCCGGGAGTGATCTCCAGGTCGACGCCCGTCAGCACCTCGCTGCCGGTCGGGTACGAGAAGTGCACGTTCTCGAACGTCACGCCGAGCGGCCCGTCGGGGAGCGTTGCCGGCTCGGCCGCCTCGGGGATCGTCTCGATCCCCTGCAACCAGGCGAACGTGCGTGACGCGGAGGCGGTCGCACGCTGCCCGAGCGACAGGATCCACCCGAGCGCTTCGAGCGGCCAGACCAGCTGCAGCAGCAGTTGGTAGAAGAGGTAGAACTGCCCGTTCGTCAGATGCCCGTCGATCACGTCCGTGCCGCCGAAGTAGACGATCGCGGCGATCGAGAGCGACGGCAGGAACAGCAGTCCCGGGAGGAACAGCCCTTCGACGCGTGCCTGACGCAGTACGCCGTCGCGCACCCGGCTCGCCTTGACGTTGAAGCGCGCCTGCACGTCGTCCTCGCGGCCGAATGCCTGCACCATCTCGATGCCGACGACCGACTCGTCCGCGGCCTCGGTGACGTCCGCCTTCAGCTGCTGGACCTCGCGCGAGATCGGCATCACTCGGCGGCCGAAGTTGTAGGTCAGGATCGCCACGAGCGGCATCGCGATCAGCGCGATCGCTGCGAGCTTCGCGTTGACGACGAACAGCACGATCGCGATGCCGAAGATCATCATCAGCGACTGCAGCCCCTGCGTCATGCCCCAGCCGATGAAGTAACGGACGGGGTAGAGGTCGTTCGTCGCGCGCGAGACGACCTGTCCGGTCGCGTGCACGTCGTAGAACGCGCGCGGATAGCGGAGGTACGCCTGGTAGAGCAGCTCGCGCATCCGCCACTCCACACGGATGCCCGTGCGCGACGTCGCGTACCGGCGGGTGAAGTTGACCGGGAAGCGGATCGCGGCCAGGGCGACGATCGCCCCGAGATAGGGCCACAGCGACTCACGGTGGCCGTTCGTCGGTGCGATCGAATGGTCGATCGCCCGCTGGACGACGATCGGAATCGCCAATGAGAGGGTGCTGTAGACGAACGCGCAGCCCAGCCCGACCAGGACGAGCTGCTTCTGCTCGCGCCAGAGGTGCGCAAGGCCCCGTGTCGTCGGCCAGAGGCCGAGGTCGGGCGGGTCCACGGAAAGAGAGCGCCTGCTCACCTCCCTAGGCTAGCGAAGGCAGTTAACCAGGCTAACTACCGAATGCCGGCGGCACATCGGCGCACGGGATGATTCGCTGTCCTCCTCCAGGCGGATCGGATCGGTCCACAATCCCGAGGTGGACGTCCACCCGATCCCCGGCCTCGAGCACCTGCCGTACGCCGAGGTGTGGTTCCACGCCGTCGACGACGACGCCTGGCGCGCCGCGTCCGAGGCCGCGCGGGCGATCGACAAGACCGGTCTCGAGGTGTGGACGACGACGCGTACGCCCGAGGTCGCGCCGTGGCTCGAAGGCAAAGGTTACGACGAGGTGCGCCGCTACGTGATCTCCGAGCTCGACGTGGCCGGCGCGCCGGATCTCGGGTCGCCGGCCTTCGAGATCGTCACGTTCGCCGAGCGGCCCGACCTCGAAGAGGAGCTGCACACGCTCGCGCGGCTCGCATACGCCGATCAGCCGGGCCGCTCCGAGAGCCGCATCCACAACTGGCCGGAGTGGGGTTTGCACGCGCACCGTCCCGACGGGTACTTCATCGCGCTCGAGGACGGGCGCCTGCTCGGCTACGCGTACCTCCAGCTCGAGGGTGAGACGTGGAGCAGCGGCTTCATGGCGGTTGCGCGCGAGGCGCGCGGCCGAGGTGTCGCCGGCGCGCTCAAGCGCGCCCAGGTCCACTGGGCGAAGGAGCAGAGGATCGCCACGCTGCGCACCGCGAACGAGGTGCGGCTCGAGTCGATGCTCGCTCTGAACCGCCGCTTCGGGTACGCGCCGCTCTACGAGGAGATCGTGCTGCGCGGGCCGGCGGCCTCCTAGGAGAGGATCTGCGCTGAGAGGCGCTCGACCGCGCTCTGCAGGAGCGCGATCGCAAGCTTCGGCTCTTCCTCGAACGCCTGCTGGAGCGTTGTGCGGTCGAGCGTCAGGCAGCGAACGTCCGTCACGGCCTGGACGCGTGCCGTCCTCGTCCCGTCTCGCGTGAGGAGAGCGAGCTCGCCGACGACTGCGCCCGGCCCGAGCTCCGTGGGCGCGACGTCGCGCGGCTGCACGGTCACGGTGCCCTCTGCGATCACGAACATGCCGGAACCCGCCGCGCGTGGCTCGATCAGCACCCTTCCGGCCGGGAACGTCACTTCGGACATCGAGAACGCGAGCCCCTTGAGGAACGGCTCGTCGAGCCCGCCGAACACCGAAGAGCGGCGCAGGGCGGCGACGCGGGAGTCGAGTTCGGCGCTCACCGCACCGAGCCTAATTGTTTACCCATCCCTTACGCGGCGTCCGCAAAAACCCGCACGACCTGGGATCATGCTTGCGGGGCCACGATCGGGGGGTGTCATGACCGGTAAGCGGACGACGTTCGCCGCCGTAGCGGTGTCGGTGGTCACATTCGTGCTCTTCGGCGGGATCGCGCGCGCAGCCGCGCCGACCGCGACGACAGGCCCGGCAACTGCGATCGGCGCGACGACGGCAACGGTCACCGGCACCGTCGTCCCGGGCGGGCAGGCGACGAGCTGGTACGTCGAGTACGGGACGTCCACGACGTACGGATCGCAGACCGCGAAGGCGAATGCGGGCTCCGGCAGCGCCGCCGTGAACGTCACCTCCAATCTCGCGAGCCTCAAGCCCGGCTCGACGTACCACTACCGCGTCGTCGCGACGAACAGCGCGGGGACGGTGCACGGAAGCGACGCGGTGTTCACGACACTCACACCTCCGGGCGCGACCACGGGCGCGGCGACAGGCATCGGCACGGCGAGCGCGACGCTGAACGGAACGGTCGACCCGAACAGCCGCAGCACCACCTTCTACTTCGAGTACGGAACATCGACGAGCTACGGAACGAAGACGAGCGTGAGGAGCGCCGGCTCGGGCTCGACGCCGCAGAACGAGACGGTCGCGATCTCCAATCTCCAGGTGGGCAGGACATACCACTTCCGGATCGTCGCGACGAGCGACGCGGGGACGACGACCGGCTCGGACGCGACGTTCACGACGAGCTCTGCGCCGGTTGCGGTCACTGCCGACGCGAGCCCGGTCGCCGTCACGACCGCGACGCTGCGTGGACAGGTGACGCCGAACGGCCTCTCGACGACATGGTGGTTCGAGTACGGAACATCGACCGCGTACGGGTCGAAGACGGCCTCGCAGTCGGCCGGCTCGGGCACGACCGCCCGCTCCGTGTCGTCGGGCATCACGAGGCTCACGGCAGGCAAGAGCTACCACTTCCGGCTCGTCGCCCAGAACTCGAGCGGCCGCGTCTTCGGGCTCGACCGCCTCTTCACGACCGTAGGCGCGCCCACCGCGACGACGGGGGCAGCGCAGTCGGTCGGACCAGACAGCGCCCAGCTCGTCGGCTCGCTCGACACGCTCGGCCGCTCGACCACCTGGTGGTTCGACTATGGGACGACGACGAGGTACGGCAAGTCGACGACGCATCGAAGTGCCGGCTCGCGCGCGGGGGCACAGACCGTGACGGGGCCGGTCACCGGCTTGGCCGCGAACACGGCGTACCACTACCGGCTGGTCGCGAGGAGCGACGGCGGAACGAGGTACGGCGCGGACGTGACGTTCACGACGACCGGTGTCAGCCTCGTCCTCGCCGCCCGGCAGGTCGTCTTCGGCGGCCGGATCAGGTTGACCGGCTCGGTGCCGACGCACACGGCAGGCGAGCAGGTGGTCGTCTTCTCCAAGCCGTTCGGCAGCGGCTCTTTCCGCTCTGTCGCGACCGTGCTCTCGGGTGCCGACGGCGTGTGGACGTACCTCGCCCGGCCGCGGGTTGCGACCGCGTACCAGGCGAGCTGGCGGAACGGGCTCAGCACGGCTGTCTCGGTCGGTGTGCATCCACGCGTCGGGCTGACGAGATACCGCAACGGCCGATTCTTCGTCACGGTCGCCGGCAATCACGCGTTTGCGCGCCGGGTCGTGCAGTTGCAGCGGAGGGTCGGCACGCGCTGGGTGACCATCAGGCGGGTTCGACTCGGTCTGCGTTCGCGCGTCGAGTTCCGGGCGACGCTGCCGAAGGGGCGCTCGACGGTCCGCGCCGCGTTCAGCGTGAACCAGGCCGGGCCCGGCTACCTCGGCGGCACGAGCCGGTCGCTCAAAGTGACCCGCTGAGCGTTCTCCTGCCTCGAAAACCATACGGAAGTCCTGTTGACTTCCACGCGCCTCCACCTACAGTGAACGCGACTTAGGGGGAGGATGAGTTGAGGGGATTGCGCGCGAATCTGACGCTCGTGCTTGCTGCTGCCGCTGTGGCGGCGATCGTGACGATGGGCCGTGCAGGCGCAGCCACGACAGCGGGCCACTGCGCCTACCAGGTCGGGATCTCGCAGACGGACGGCGTCGCGACGTCGACCATCCATGTGGTTCAGGACGACTGTCAGCTGAGTCTGGTCTCGATCTCCAAGTTCGCGACCGGCAGTGCGATCTACGACACCTCGACGAAGACCTTCGCCGCGAGCGAGGTTCGCTACACACTCTCGGTGCAGCTGCCGTGCGACATGAACAGCGAGACGGACCTGGTCCTCGGGCCGCCGACGCTGTATCCGCCGCAGGACCTCGATTACGGCGCGACGTCGTTCCGGGTCGCCTGCCCGACCGGCGGGGGCGGCCCGACCGGTGGCGGCGGTGGCGGCGGCGGTGGCGGCGGTGGCGGCGGCGGCGGCGGGTCGACCGACCTGCCCGACCTCGCAACGACCGTTCACGGGTCGGTCGCGTCGAAGCTGAAGCTCGGCCAGCCGCTGACGACGACGGTCACCGTCACGAACAAGGGCAAGGCCGCGGCCGGCGGGGTCCACGCCCTGATCTCGCTCTCCGCAAACGCCATCCCCAAGCTCCCGGCGCACGCGAGCCGTGGGCCCGGATGCACCGGCGTGACCGTCCTCGACTGCGATCTCGGGAGCCTCCAGAGCGGGGCGTCGACGACTGTCACCTTCGGCGTGACGGCACAGACCGGCAAGAACCTGTTCATCGGCGCACAGGCACAGGAGATCGAGAACGACGCGACGCTCACCGACAACAGCGGATCTCTGACGCTCTCGCTCGTCAAGCGGCTCGTGCCGCTCAAGATCAAGGCGATCGCCGCGAGGATCACGGCGCATCAGCAGCTCGTGTACCTCAGCCTGTCGCGGGCTGCCCGCGTCACCGCCCAGAACTACATCGCCGGTCATCCGCGTCCGATCGACTGGCGGCGCAGCCTGGGAGCGGGCACGATCATCGTCCGGATCCCGATCCCCACGCTCGCCAAGGGCCAGCACTTCAGCATCGTCCTCCGGGCAAAGTCCGGGACCGCGTCCGCATCGACGAAGCTGAAGCTCGTCGCGCACTGATCACCGGAAGGTGCCGGGCGGGACCGGGCCGGTGACCTTAGGCGGACACTTGAAAGAGCGTCCAGCGGCCGAGCCGCTGCGGTCGCGAGACTCCCGGCTGCTTCTCGAGGATTCCCGCCACGCGTGCATCGTCCACCAGGATGTAGCCGATGTTCGCAGTCTCGAGAGACCGTCGATTCAGTGCGCTTCGAAGCCCGAACTTGTCCGTCAGATAGGTCTGCACGATGTTCGTGTCGTGGTGATCGACGTAGTACTGACGCGCGGACGAGTAAATGGACACGCGGGTCGGATCGGCGTCGACGTCGAGGACGAACCGTCCGGGTGTGTTCGATGCGACGAGGACGTTCAGGTAGTCCAGTCCGTCCAGTGAATCGAGCAGGATCTGCCGGTTCGTCGAATGAAGTAGCCCGTGAAGTCGCTTCTCCAACGGCTTGTCGCCGAGCGCGCCGGCCTGGGCGATCCCGCTTGCCTCGACATCCTTCACTCGAACGGCGATCGGCCCGATCGCGACGAGGACGAGAGCCGCAACCCCCACGAAACGGACAACGGACGGCGACATCCCGACGATGAGCTCGGCCAACCCCACCAATGCCCACGCAGCGAACGGGATCAACAGAATGATCCACGTGCCGTCGACGCGGAACGGCGCGGCCATCGGCACGCTGAAGGTCGCAAGCATGCTTGCGCCGAGAAGGAGCATTGGCCCGAAGACCAGTGCCGCCCAGGTCATCAGGGCGCGATCGCGTCTGGCCAACACGAGAAGCGCGACGGCTCCTGCCAAGAGGATCGGCATGAACACGCTGTCGTGGACGAAGAGGTAGACGACGTCCGTACGCACGGCGATCGACACGTCATGTCCGTGCCTGGCGGCGAATTGCCTACTCGTCAGCGAGAGCGCCTTGAGCGATCCATCGTGCACGTATGTCGCGACGACCCACGTCACCGGGAAGACCCCCAGCAGTCCAACCGCCGTAGCGGTCAGGCGCACGCCGAGGTCGTGTCGGAGGAGGAAGCGGTAGAGGACGTACGCCGCGAGCGTGAGGTTGAAGAACCACGTCTCGAACCGAGCCGTCGAAGCGAGCAGGAGCGCAACCGACGTGTAGACGAGCGCGCGGGGCCGGTTCGATCGCAGCCAGTCGATGAGGAATGCCGCGGCGAGCAGGACGAAGAGGTAGCTGTAGATGTCGGCCAGCGGGACGACGCTCAAGATGAGGCGCTGCGGGATCACTGCGGCGAGCACGGCGGTGACGAGCGCCACTGTTCGACGGTCGAAGAGCTTCCTGGCGAGAGTCACGGTCGCCCCGAGCGTCAGGAGCCCGGTGATCCCGACGAGAGCGCGGGGCGCCGTGATGAGGTTGTGGTGGATCCTGAGCGCCAGCCCGGTCACGATCATCGGGAGCGGCGGCCAGATGAACGGCGTCACCGCTTTCGTGAGCGTGAGGTGGCTCGCGAGGAGCGTCCGCTCGCTCTCGTCGTCGGAGACGGTGTACAGACCGTGGAGGTACAGGCCGTATTGCACGACGGCAGCGAGGACCACGGTCAGCGCGAGGAGAATTGCGTACTGACGGACGCCGAGGTCCGCCGCGTGACGCGCGGGCGCGCGACGGCGGCCGCCCAGCAGACGGGCCGGTGACTCCGCAGTCCACACGCCGGCTCAACGTAGGCTCCGCGTCTGCGGCCGTCAAGACGCAAAAGGTCCTGTCTTCAGGGATCCGGGTCGGTGGTGATGGAGCGTACCGGGATCGAACCGGTGACCTTCGGCTTGCAAAGCCGACGCTCTCCCAGCTGAGCTAACGCCCCGAGCGGGCGAATTGTAGCTTTGGAGCCCGCCGGGCTTGAATCACCCGGCGGGCCGAAAGCAAGGCGCGGCGTCTACGCCGCTCGTGAGAGCCGCTCTTCCTGTCGGGCTCTCTGGATGATCACGTCCCGGTCGCCAAAGCGGAGCATTGCCCGGGCGTTGCGCTGCTCCTCCCAGAGCTGTGCAACGAGCTCTTCGAGCTTCTGGTGCTCGGCGGCCAAGGAGGCGTCGTATCCCTCCGCCAGCTTCCGCATCACGCGGAGCCGGCGGTCGGAGACCTCGTCGATCTCCTCCTTGATGTCCGTCAACGTTCGCATGACCATCAAAACGTCCGGCACCTCTCTCGTATTCCTACGAATATCCGAGCTCGTCCAGCCGGTCCTCGTCGATGCCGAAGTAGTGGGCGAGCTCGTGGAGAACGGTGATGCGGATCTCCTCTTCCAGATCCTCCGGGTCGGGAAACGCCCGGACGAGCGGGCGCCGGAAGATCGTGATCTTGTCCGGCAAGTACTCGTGGGACTGCCAGAGCCCGAAGAGGTCCGGGTCGTCCGGGTCCTGCTCTTCGACCACGACCGCCACGTTCTTCAGCGCGGCGGAGAGGCGGGGCGGCAGCCGGTCCAGCGCCTCGCGCACGTGATCCTCGAACGTCACCAGCGGGGCCGCAGCGGCGCGCGCACCTGGAACAGCTTCACCGCCAGGACGCCGAAGAGGAACCCGCCGACGTGCGCGGCGAAGGCGACACCGCCGTTCGCGTCCGGCCGGGTGAGCGAGAAGCCGCCCTGCCACAGCTGGAAGAGGAACCAGAACCCGAGGAAGAACATCGCCGAGATCGGGACGGGCAGGAAGCCGAAGAGCAGCGTCACCACGCGGGCGTGAGGGAGGAGCACGAAGTAGGCACCGAGGACGCCGGCGATCGCGCCGCTCGCCCCGACGGTCGGGGTGCTCGCCGCGTCGACTCCGGAGAACTGCAGGGTCACCCACGCCTGTGCCAGCGCCGCGGCGAGCCCGGCGGCGAGATAGAACACCAGGAACCGGACGCGACCCATCACGTCCTCGACGTTGTTCCCGAAGATCCAGAGGAACAGCATGTTTCCGAGCACGTGCACCCAGCTCGCGTGCAGGAACATCCCGGTGAACACGCCTCCCGGCCACGCAAGGTGATCGGTTGCGGGCCCGCGGCACGGGCCGCTGACCGCGCAGGGATAGAAGGCGTAGTGGTCGACGCGCGACTCGCGCGCGCCGAGCTCCCAGACGAAGACCGCCAGATTCGCTGCGATCAACGCGTAGGTGACCAGCGTGAACCGCCGCACCGGCACGTTGTCGAACAGCGGCAGCACTAGGGGGCCCGTTCACCGAGCACGTCGCGCAACCGGGCGAGGCCGGCGAACATCCGGCTCTTCACCGTCCCGAGCGGCACGCCCAGCTTCTCCGCGATCTCCGACTGCGAAAGCCCGCCGTAGTAGGCCAGCTCGAGCGCCTCACGTTCGAGCGGCGTCACCTGTTCGAGTGCCGCCTGCACCTCGCGCCGGAGCTCCCGAGTCTCCGCCGTCTCATCCGTCGCGTCGCCGGAGGCGATCGGCGCGTCGTCGAGCGGAAGCCCACGGCGCCGGTCCTCTCGCCGCACGACGTCGACCGCGCGACGGTGCACGAGCGTCAGGAGCCACGTCGAGACGGAGCCGCGGCGCGCGTCGAAACCTGCTGCCGTTCGCCAAGCGGTGAGAAATGCATCCTGCACCGCATCCTGGGCGAGTGTCGCGTCGCGCACGATGCGAAGCGCGAGCCGGTACGCCGGCCCGCCGAACCGGTCGTAGAGCTCGGCGAGCGCCGATTCGTCGGACCGCGCGACGAGCCCCAGCACGGCATCGTCCGAGAGGTGGCCGAGCGCCGTCATGCAAGGACGACTCTAAAGTCGTTCGCGGATCCGGTCGCCCACTGAGGCCATTTCCAGCTTGGCGCCGGTCACGTCCTTCAGCAGGGCGTCGGCGGTCGGCTCCTGGCCGACCGACCAGAGCTCGCGCAGCAGGTCGCCCGCCTCGCGCCGAGCGAACCATTCGTTCCCGAACTCGCTGCGCAGGAAGTCGCGCAGTTGCGCCTCGAACGCCCAGGAACGGAGGTAGCCGATCACGTAGAAGCTGCCGTCGACGTCGTCGAGGTAGCTCTCGGGGTGGACCGGGATCTTCAGAGCGTCCGACAGAAGCTCCGCGTAGACGCTCCGGACGGTCGTCGGGTCCTCGACCTGGAACAACTCGATCTCGTAGAGCAGCTTCGCGCAGTAGCGACGGACGAAATAGAGGAGCGACACGGCGCCGTCCTTCCCGAGCGCGTCGACATTCGGGACGTCGAGCCGGCGGCTGAGCCAGGCCGGCTCGGTCACGAGGTGTTGCATCAGCATCGCCCAGCCCTCGGTGACCGCGTTGTCGCCGAGACGCTTGCCCTCCATCGAGAGGTCGTCGCTCGTCGACGCGTAGTGCTCGGTGTGGCCGGCCTCGTGGAAGAGTGCCTCCCAGTCGTCCTTGCCGCCGATCGGCTGGATGACGAGCATCACCTTGCCCGGCACCTCGATCGGCGCGCAGAAGGCGCGCGGCGACTTGCTCGGCCGCACCTCGAGGTCGAGGTGGACGTTCGCCTGCGAGCGGATGTCGATGCCGAGCTCGGTCAGCGTCGCCTCGAGCGCGGGCAGCATCTTGTCGGCCGGGTACTGCGCGTCGAGCTCCGGCGCGCGGAAGAGGCGCCCGACGTCCCACGGCTTGGCGTCGTTAAGGCCGAAGCCGAGCCGCGTCCGGAACAGTGTGTCGCCCTCGTCCTCCCACAACTTCTCGGTGTCGTCGAGCACTGCGCGACATTCGTCCGCGAGCTCGTCGAGCCTGAAGCCGAAGCGCTTGTAGAGCTCGTAATAGTTCGGCGCGTTGAGCTCCCGGACCGCGCCGCGGTCGATGCGATACGCGTCGAGGTACAGCGGGTTCAGGTGCTCGTCCATCAGGCGGATCCGCTCCTCGTCGAGCCGCTGTCGCTTCCCACGATCCGACTCGTTGGACATCGCGACACGCAGCATCCGGTACGGGAAGGACTCTCCGTCGACCCTCGCCTCGAGGGTGGCCTCGACCTCGGCGGCCTTCGCCTGATGCGAGCGGGTCAGGTTCCCCAGGAAGCCCTCGCAGGCAAACCGCCAGAGCTCGGTCGGCGCCTGCTCGAGCCGCTGCGCCGTCTCGAGCCGCGTGAGGTCCTCGTACTCCTCGTAGATCGGCTCGATGTCGAGCGTCTCCTTGAACCCCGCGAAGTGGTCGTAGTACTCCTGAAGCATGTCGCGGTTGAACGCGTCGCCGCGCTCGCGGAACGCGTCGATCTCGCTCGCTGTGTACGGGGCGATCGCCATCGCGCCCTAGGATACGGGCTCGTGCACGAGCTCCGAATCGCTACCGAGCGGCACACGCAGCTCCTTGACATCACGGCCCAGGTCCGCGACGCCGCTCGGGACGCCGACGGCGCGTCGGCAGTGCTCGTCTACGTCCCGCACACGACCGCGGGCTTGACGATCAACGAGCACGCCGATCCGATGGTCGCGCGCGACTTCGAGATGGCGCTCGAGAGGCTCGTGCCCGAGGCGTGGGGGTGGCAGCACATCGAAGAGGGGGAGGAAAACGCGCCCTCGCATCCGCGCGCGGCGCTGCTGGGGCCGCAGGTCCTCGTTCCGCTGCGCGACGGCGAGCTCGCGCTCGGCACCTGGCAAGGCATCTTCCTCTGCGAGTTCGACGGGCCGCGGACGCGGTCTGTGTACGTCACGCTGCTGCAGTAGATGGCGATCGATCTCAACGCCGACGTCGGGGAAGGGTTCGCCGACGACGAGCGCCTGCTCGACGTCGTCACCAGCGCGAACGTCGCGTGCGGATTCCACGCCGGCTCGCCCGACACGATGCGGATGGTGTGCGCCCTCGCAGCGGGGCGTGCCGACATGGCGGTCGGCGCCCATCCGTCGTATCGCGACCGCGAGGGCTTCGGGCGCCGCGCCCTCGACGTGCCGCCAGACACGTTGCGCGACGACGTCGCCGAGCAACTCGCGACGCTAGTCGAGATCGCGTTCGAAGAAGGCGCCTTCGTCACGTACGTGAAACCGCACGGCGCCCTGTACACGCGGGCGATCGCAGACGCGGACGTCGCGCGCGCGATCGTCGACGCGACGTTCGACTACGGAGTGGCGATGCTCGCGTGGCCGGGATCGGAGCTGTTCGAGCAGGCACGCAGCGGCGGCATGGAGGCCTTTGCGGAGGGATTCGCCGACCGCGGCTACGCGAACGGCGCCCTCGTGCCGCGCGACCAGCCCGGTGCGCTCCTCGCCGCGACCGAGGCTGCGGAGCAGGCGGTGACGCTCGCGCACGCCGGTTTGGTGCGGTCGATCTGCGTCCACGGCGACAGCCCCGGCGCCGCGGGCACGGCGGCGCACGTCCGTGCCGCCCTGGTCGAGGCCGGGTTCACCCTGCGCCGGTTCTCGTGAGCTACGAGATCCGTCCGGCGGGCGACCGGGGCTCGCTGATCGAGGCGCCGGACAATGCGACTGCGGTCCGGCTCGCCCGGCTGCTGCGGGCGGAGCGGTCGGATCTCGTCGACATCGTCGTCGGGCACACGACGGTGCTCGTGACGTGGGCGGCCGAGCCGGCCGATCTCGGTGAGCTCGTGCTCATGCCCGAGCCGGAACAACCCGGCCGCCCGGTCGAGATCCCGGTCGTCTACAACGGCCCCGACCTCGAGGAAGTCGCACGGCTGACGGGCCTCTCCCAGGAGGAGGTGGTCGCGCGGCACACCGGCGCCGAGCACGTCGCGGCGTTCCTCGGATTCCAGCCCGGCTTCGCCTATCTCACCGGCGGCGACGAGCTGCTGCACGTGCCGCGTCGCGAGGTGCCGCGCACCCGGGTCCCGGGCGGCACCGTCGCGATCGCCGGGCCGTACTCGGGTGTCTACCCGCGTGACTCGCCGGGCGGGTGGCGGCTGCTCGGCTCGACGACCGCCGCGATGTTCGATCCTGCCCGCGAGCCGCCGGCCCTGCTCGCGCCCGGTGACCGCGTTCGGTTCGTCGCGCCGTGACGCGGCTCGAGGTCGTTCGCCCCGGGTTGCTTACGACGGTGCAGGATCGCGGCCGTCCGGGGCTCGCGCACCTCGGCGTGCCGCCGTCGGGCGCGGCCGATCCCGTCGCCTACGAGCTCGGCAACCGGCTCGTCGGCAACCCGTCCGGTGCGGCGGCGCTCGAGGCGACGCTCGACGGTCCGACGCTGCGCTTCGACCGCCCGACGACGGTTGCGCTGACCGGCGCGGCGACGCCCGAGGTTCGCACGGTCGAGCTGCTCGAGGTCGGCCGGTGCGTGGGCGGCGTGCGCACGTACATCTGCGTCCGCGGCGGGATCGAGGTCGACGCGGTGCTCGGAAGCCGCTCGACCGATCTCCTCACCGGACTCGGGCCGGGGCCACTTCGGACAGGCGACGTGCTCGAGATCGGCTCCGTTCCAGGCGATGCGCCGGCGCAGCTCCCGGGGACTGTCCCCGGGAGCGGCCTGTCGGACACGCCCGTTCTGCGCGTGATCCCAGGACCGCGCGACGACTGGTTCACCGCCGCCGCGCTCCAGACGCTGTGTTCGGAGCAGTGGCGCGTCAGCTCGTCATCGAACCGTGTCGGCATCCGGCTCGACGGGCCGCCGCTCGAGCGCGCCCGGCACGACGAGCTCCGGTCGGAAGGCCTCGTGACGGGCGCCCTGCAGGTGCCTGCCTCCGGCCGGCCGATCCTCCTGATGCAGGATCACCCGACGACCGGCGGCTACCCGGTGATCGCCGTCGTGCGTTCGGACGACCTGTGGCTGGCGGGCCAGCTCGCACCGAGACAGTGCGTCCGGTTCGTGATCGACGGCTAGCCTCCTCATGTGGCTGCGCCCGTCCAGCGAGACCAGGAGCTCGAGCTCACGGTCGACTCCCTCGCCTACGGCGGGAACGGCGTCGCGCGCCTCGACGGCTTCGTCGTCTTCGTCCGCAGCGGCTTGCCCGGTGACACCGTTCGCGCGCGCGTGACGAAGGTACAGCGGCGTCACGCCGAGGCGATTGCGACTGAGGTGATCGCCGCAGGCCCGCAGCGTGTCGACGCGCCTTGCGCCCACTACCCGGCGTGCGGCGGTTGTCGCTTCCAGGACCTCGCCTACGACGCGCAGCTCGCGGCGAAGCACCAGTGGGTCGCCGACTCGCTCCAGCGGCTCGCGGGTCTTAGCGATCCGCCGCTCGAGCCGATCGTCCCCGCGGCGTCGCAGTTCGGCTACCGCAACAAGATGGAGTACTCGTTCACGACGAACGACGGCGGGCCGACGCTCGGTCTCCATCGCGCGGGGCGCTGGGACGAAGTGCTCGAGATCGAGAAGTGCTGGCTCACCTCCGACGTCGGCAACGCGATCCGAAACCGCGTTCGCGAGTGGGCGAGGGAGGAGAGGCTCGCCGCCTACGACCAGGAGACGCACGACGGGTATCTCAGGCATCTCGTCGTCCGCGAGGGGCGAAACACCGGCCAAGCGCTCGTGCAGCTCGTCACCGCGCGCGGCGAGCGCTTCGACCGCGAACGCCTGATCGAGGTGCTGACGGAGTTTCCCGAGGTGAAGTCGATTCACTGGTCGGTGAACCGCGGGGCGGCGGAGGTGACGAACCTGCCGACGGACCTCCTCTGGGGCGAAGACGCGATCGAGGAGGAGATCGGCGGCCTTCGACTCCGCGTTCGGCCGAATGCGTTCCTGCAGACGAACACGGAGATGGCTGAGCGGCTCTACGCGATCGCACGCGACCTCGCGGCGCTCCAAGGTGGCGAGACCGTCTACGACCTCTACTGCGGGATCGGCACGATCGGGCTGTCGATGGCTGCATCGGCGCTGACGGTGTGGGGGATCGAGATCTCGGAGGAGTCGGTCGCGTGCGCGATCGAGAACCAGGAGCTGAACTCCGTCGGGAACGCTGCGTTCTTCGCCGGCAACGTCGGCGAGGTCCTCGCGGAGCTCCGCGATCGCGCGGGCGATCCGGACGTCGTGGTCGTCGATCCGCCGCGCGCCGGTCTCGCCGGCAAGGCGCTCCGCCGGCTGGGGGAGATCGGCGCACCGCGCGTCGTCTATGTCTCGTGCAACCCGACCACGCTCGCGAGCGACGTCAAGCGGCTGTCGGACGACTACGGCTACCGGCTCGTGCACGCGCAGCCGGTCGACATGTTCCCGCACACGCCGCACGTGGAGTGCGCGGCGCTACTGCTGCGCGACGCGCCCTGAGCGGAGCTCCCGCCACAGCAGATCGGCGTTCGGCGCCAGGAAGCCCAACGTGATCGCGGGCAGCGCCGGCAGCCCGCTCAGGTCGAAGTAGACCGTCGCGGCTATCGTCAGCCCGAGCCCGGCGACGAGCCCGACCCACGTCGCGAAGACGCGCAGGTCGAACCGCGACGCGGCACCGAGGAACAGCGCGAAGAACAGGAGGTCGGGCACGCCGAGGTTCGCGGCCGCATGCTCGCCGGGCACGGGGAACGCAAACGACAGCACGCTGAAGACCTGCTCGTGGTGCTCGACGATCTGTTTCGTCGGTCCGCGCCAGACCGAGTAGATGTCGATCCACGGGATGATCACCGCGACGAGCACGACCCACGAGACCGTCTCGAAGAACGAGAGGAACCACCAGCCGAGGAGCGTCGTCGCGCCGAGCCGCGCGAAGTTCGCAAACACGTCCGCGTTCACGAGCTCCAGGATGACCGCGAGCACGACGCAGGCGATCCCGGCCGGGAAGAGCCGGCGTGACGACCACCACGGCACTCCCACGAGCACGAGCCCGAATACGGCGGGCATGAGGACGCACGCGATGAATGCGACGTCCCACCACAGCCCCGCCTGCCACCAGTGCCCGTTCGTCTCGTAGTAGACGACGAGCGCCCCGAAGAGGGCTAGTAGGGCGGAAGCTCTGCCCACCACGGCCCGACTACCTTGAAGGCGTTCCAGAACGCGGTCTTCGCCGGCCCCTCGTCGAGCGAGAGGTCGATGTCGGGCACGCAGAGCCCTTCGATCGTCGGCGAGAACCGCTGCAGCTCGCCCAGCTCCGGCTGGAGCGGCGACGCCAGCTGGAAGCCGACTCCGTTCAGGAACTCGAGCGCGTCGTCACCCATCACCACCACCAGCTTCGGCTCGACGATGCGCAGCTCGCGGCGCAGCCACTCGGCGGCGACACCGAGGTCACTCCCCGCGAACTTCACGCAGTTCGTGCCGTAGACCTCCATCGGGTCGACGTGCAGCCGCTGCAGCGACTTGATCAGCGCGGTGCCGGCACGGCCGTGGAACGCCACGCCTTCTTGCAATTCCTGCGCCTGAGCGCCGTACTTGAGCAGGAAGATGCTCGCGAGCGGATGCCCGGTCGGCAGTGCGGTCGGTGCGCCGTCGGCCGCCTGCGCGATCTCGTGCGAGAGGCGGTTGATCTCGGTGATCGCCTTCCGGAGGTACCGCTCGTAGATCTCGTCTGTCGTCACGTCGGTGGCCACGCAGCAAGGGTCCATTCGGGACCCGGAACCCTTCTCCTAGGGGACCCTCCTAGCGGACCCGGTCCTTCACCTGGGCGACCCACTTGAGGGACTGCAGATACGCGAGCGGCTTCGGCCGGCGGAGGACTTCGGCGCTCCGCAGCGACAGCAGGAACTCCTCCGGAT
>JAICUZ010000023.1 GCA_025935595.1 Burkholderiales bacterium | reverse complement strand
GTCGTCGTGCTCGTGGGCGGCGCGGTCGCCCCGCTCGGCGCCACGGCGGGCGTGATCGTCCTCGGGATCCTCTCCGTCGCCGCCGAAGCGATCGGCTCGGTCGAGAACGTCGCGCACGCGCGGTCGCACGCGCTGCTCGCCGCGGTCATGCTCCTCGGCGTCGTCTCGCTCGGATGGGACGGGATCGTCCGGCCGGTGCGGCGGCGGTTCCGAGCCGCCGGCGTACAGGCGAAGACGCGTGTGTCGCGCGGCCTCGCGGCGCGAGACCTCACGAAGAGCTACGGCCCGGTCAGGGCGGCCGACGGCGTGTCGCTGACCCTCGAGCCCGGGACGGTGACCGCCCTCGTCGGGTCCAACGGCTCCGGGAAGACGACGGTACTGCGGCTGCTCGCCGGTGCGGTGCCGCCGGACGCGGGAACCATCGAGCACGGAGGCGTCGCGCGCACGCTCCAAGCGACCGCGATCTTCCCTACCCTCACGGCGCTCGAGCATCTGCTCGCGACGCCGCGGCGCCATCACGGCGGCCTCGTCCGCTCGCTGCTCGCGACGCCGAAGGCGCGCGCGGAAGAGGCGCGGCTCGCCATGGTTGCCCGGGCGGCGCTCGAGCGCGCAGGCATTCCGCCCGATGTGCGCGCGTCGGAGCTGCCGGTCGGCGAGCAACGGTTGCTGATGGTGCTGACCGCAGCCGCATCGGGAGCGACGACGCTGCTCGTCGACGAGCCTTCGGCGGGAGCCTCGCCGGTGGACGCCAAACGTATCGTCGACACGCTGGCGGGACTGCGCGACGACCGGCGCGCGATCCTCGTCGTCGAGCACAACCTCGGCGTCGTCCGACGCATCGCCGACCGCGTCATCGAGTTGGAGAACGGCCGCATCGTGGAGACTTCCTGACCGTGCGCCGCCTGGCCCTGCTTGCGCTCGTCGTACCGCTGCTCGCCGCGTGCGGTGGCAACCGCGAGACGACGAAGCACCTTCTGGTGGTCGTCAACGCGCCATTCTCGAGCACGCCGTACCTGGGCCGCGCAATCGAGAACGGGGCGAGGCTCGGCGCGGCCCAGGTGAACACGATGGGCATCCGCGTCGGTGACGAGCACTACTCGCTGACGGTGCGCACGATGGACAACGCCCTCTCCCCCGCCCGCGCAGTTGCGAACGTCCGACGCGCCGTCTCCGACGGGGCGGTCGCGATCGTCGACGAGGGGACCGGCGTCGATGCGTCGTGGCGCATCGCGGCTCGCAAAGGCGTTCCCACCTGCATCGTCTTCGCCGGGGGCCAGTCGCTCGTCGATGCGGAGACTCGACCCAACGTGTTCCGGATCGCCCCGACCGATCACGGCATCGCCTTCCGCCTCGCCGAGTACCTGATCCCGAAGAATGTGCAGGTCGCGCTCCTGCACGACGACTCCGACTACGGCAGTGCCGGCGCGAAGCAGCTCGCGCGGGCGTTCGCCGGTGACCGCGAGTCGGTTGCGATCGACGAGACGGTTCCCGCGGACGCGCTCGACCTGTCCCCGCAGATTCTGCGCGCGCGCCGCGCGCACGCGACTGCGCTCCTCGTGTGGGGCCGACCGGCGACGATCGCGGCCGCGATCACAGCGGCGCGATTAGCGGGCTGGAACGTCCCGTTCTACACGCCGCCGACCGGCGCCGACCCCTTCGTGCGCCAGCAGCTCGCTGACCATCCGTCCTGGGTCGACGGGCTCACCTTCGCCGCCGGCCGGCTCACGGCCGAGGTCGGCGCGCAGCCGTTCACCGGTTTTGCCCAGCGCTACGCGGCGGCGTACGGTGTCGACCGCGTCGGCGTGCGGACATCGGCAGGCGCATCCGTCACGGAGCCGCCCGAGACGCCGATGTACGCCTACGACTTCGTGAACCTCCTCGCCGCGGCGCTGACGAAGGCCGGGTCGACCGATCCGGCGAAGGTCACGAAGGCGCTCGAAGAGGTGACCGTCGAGGGTGCGAACGGCGACGAACGGGCATTCAACCGCTCGAGCCACGACGGCGTCGTCGACGACGACGTGTATTTCGCCCGCTTCCACGACATGACGTACGCACCGGTGAAGGACGACCCCCTGTCCGCCACGCTTCCGCCGATCCCTCAGACGACGCAGTGATGCGTCGGGTCGCGGTGATCGTTGCGGCGCTTGCGTGCGCGGGCGCGGCGCACGCCGCACAGCGCGTCGCCTTGCCGTCGCCGATCGCGCCGTTGTCGGCGCAGCCGCCGCTCGCCGGCGGAGCGAGGACATCCGCGGAGAACGTTGCGCACCAGGTCTCCGCCGCGACGAATGTGGCGGTCGCGATCGACGAAGCCGGCACGCCGTTCGCCGTGACGACCACGCAGCGTCTGGACGTGCGCGGTGTCGGCGACTACTTCTTCACCATCGGCGCACCCGTGCTCGCGGTGCGGGCACCCGCTGATTCAGCGTCGGTCCCGGGGATGCGAACCGGGTCGATCGTCTGGGCAGGCTTCGACCCGGGCGAGCGCGTGCTCATCAGCCGCGCGACACTCGAGCCGGCGAAGGCCGTGCCGGCTCTACCGCTCCGGATCCGCGTGCGCCGTGGCACGGTCACGCTCGAGAACAGCACCGGGATCACGGTCGAGACGTTCAGCGCCGATGCGCCGCGCGCACCGCTCGTCGCGTATCTCGCGCGGCTCCGCGGCGAAGTGGCGCACGGCCGGACGCCGTTGCAGACGAGCGTGCCGCTCGCCTCGGCACCCACCAACGAACGGATCACGGTTGCAGCACCGCTCCACATCACCGGGACGATCGGTCGTCAACGCATCGATCTGTTACTGAGCAAGCGGACGCGGATCCACGGCAGCGGTCGAATCGAGCTTCGCGCGGAGCCGGTCGAGCACGTCGACGAGGTCACGGCAGGGAGCGGCCGCGTGCTGCTGCGCGAGGCGATCCGGGCGACGCTCACTCTTGCACGCGCGAATCAGTACGACGAGTTCCTCGGAAACCCCGATCCGGCGGGCTCGAGCCGGACGGTGTACGCCTACCGGACGTCGAGCCCGCCGCACGCCGCTCCGATTGCAGCGGTCGGCCGGAACCGGCGGACCTGGGTCGAGACTGCGCTCGTCGTCGCGACGCTCGCGGCCGCGCTCCTCGCAGGCGCCGCGCTGTGGGCTAGGTCCTGACCGCGGCCCGCATCGTCTCGACCGGCGGCTCGAGACCGGTCCAGAGCCTGAAACTGGCGGCCCCCTGCCGAACGAGCGCCTCCCGCCCGTCCACGACCGTGCTGCCTGCAGCCCTAGCGGCGCGCACGAGCGCGGTCTCCTCGGGCCCGTAGGCGAGGTCGACGACCGTCTGCCCGGCGATGGGCTCGACGAGCGCCTCGTCGCGCACCGGTGTCGCGTTCACGATCAGGTCGCAACCGGTCGCGTCGGGCGGCCAGTCGCCGCTGCGGGTGAACATGCGCGTGTCGGCCGGGAGACCGGGCGCGAGCGCCTTCGCCGCCCCGCCGCCGCCGATCAGGCACGCGCGCGTTGCGTCGATTCCGGCGAGGATCTCCTTGTCGGTGTTGGAGCCGAGGACGCGGCCGTCGCGGAACACGAGCGTGTTCACCGCGTCACCGTCGGCTTCGTCGCACGCCGCCACCACCTGCTCCTTGTACGGGATCGTCACGTTCGCGCCGGCGAAACCGAGCGTGCGCAGCGCCGCAACGGCTGCGACCACGTCGCCGACGTCGAACGCGTCGTAGCGCCAGTCGAGGCCACGCGCGGCGAACGCGGCGTTCTGCATGCGCGATGACAGCGACTGCGCCACCGGCCGGCCGAGGAGCGCCACGTGCACCACTCAACACCCGTACCCGTGTTGACAGAGGTACTGCTGGAACGCCGTCGCACTTGCGGTGAAGAAGTGGTGGCGCTTGTCGGGCTTGGCGACGAAATAGAGGTAGTCGACCTTCGCGGGATGCGCGGCCGCGCGGATCGACGCGAGGCCGGGGTTGTTGATCGGGGTCGGCGGCAAGCCGGTGTGGAGGCGCAGGTTGTACGGCGTCTGGTTCTGGAGCTGCGACTGGTGGATCGACTCCGTGCCGGGGATGTCGAGCGCATAGCGGAGAGCGGCATCGATCCCGAGCGGCATGCGTAGGTGCAGCCGGTTGTAGATGACCGCCGCGATCGTCGCGCGCTCGCTCTCGACGACCGCTTCGCCCTGGATCAACGACGCAATCGTCAGGACGTCGTACGGCGTGAGGTTCTTCGAGCGCGCATAGGCCATGTTCACCGACTTCCAGTTCGCGCAGAACGCCTTCACCTGTTGCGCGACGAGTTGCTTCGAGGTCGTCTTCGCCAGGAAGTCGTAGGTGGCCGGGAAGAGGAACCCCTCGACCTTCACCTGCTTGTGCGGCGCAAAGCACGGGATGAGGAGCGACTTCGTCGCACGGACGTACGAGACACGCGCGAGCGCGACCGGCTTCCCTTTCTTGCGCTCGGCGATCTTGGCGACCGCCGCCACCCGGTCGGCCATCGTGCTTCGCGTGAACCCCTCCGGGAACACGATGCGAAACGGCTTCGGCGGCGGCGGCAGCACCGTCGTCGCCGGAGCCGCGGCTTTGTGGCTGTGCGGCAGCGCCACGGCGACAGCCACGATCGCAGCGGCGATCGCGAGCCCGATCACCGTCAGCGCCGTCACGCGACGGCGGCGGATCTGGGAGGGCGTCACGCGCGGCCGCTCTGCCATCGTTCCAGATAGCCCGTGAGGATGTGCGCCGCCGCACGGGCGTCGTCGCCGTCGGCGAGCACGGAGGTGAACCGCTCGTCGAACGTCTCGACCGGAGCGGCGATCGCGCCGCGCAGCCGCTCGACGAATTCTTCGGTCACGCGAGCCTGCTCGCCGTGCTCGCCGCGCAGCGTCAGCGGCAGCCCGACGACCACGATCTCAGGCTCCTCCGCCTCGATCACGGCGATGAGCTTGGCAAACCCTGCATCCGTGGCAGCTCGTTCGACGGTCGTCACTGGGCGCGCAACGGTACCGGTTGGATCGGAGACGGCGACCCCGGTGCGTGCCGAGCCGTAGTCGAGCGCCAGTATCTTCAAGAGATCGCGGCGGCGAGCTTGTCGCGGCCCGCTTCGAGCGCGTCGCGCACGGCGTCGACGTTCTTGCCCCCCGCCTCGGCCAGCGTCGACCGGCCGCCGCCGCCGCCGCCGATGATCGGCCCGAGCTCACGCACGATCTTCACGGCGTCGATCTCGGCGAGCGTGTTGTCGAGATTCACGACGAGCGCCACCTTGCCGTCGTCCACGGACGCGAGCACGACGGCGGAGGCATCCTCGCGTTGGCGGACCTGGTCCGAGAAGTCGCGCAGCGCGCTGCCGCGCGCGCCTTTCACCTCGGCCACGAACACGCCGCCCTGGCGGTCCTGCCAAACGATGTCCGGGCCTGCGGTCTCCGCCTTCGGCTTCTTCGCCTCGCGGCGGAGTTGGTCGACCTCCGCCTGGATCGCGCTCAGCTCGCGGCTCCGGCCCTCGAGGACGCTCCAGGCCTCGCCGGCGGTGACGGCTTCGATGCGGCGCGCGCCGGAGCCGACCGCACGTTCGCTGAGGATCACGAACGGGCCGATCTCCGCGGTCGAGCGGACGTGCGTGCCGCCGCAGAGCTCGCGCGAATAGTCGCCGATCTCGACGACGCGGACCTCGTCGCCGTACTTCTCGCCGAACAGCATCATTGCGCCGAGCTTGCGTGCCTCTTCGATCGGCGTCACGTACGTGCGCACGGGAATCGCCTCGAACACCTTCTGGTTCACGATCCGCTCGACGCGGTCCCGCTCCTCCGCCGAGAGGCCTGCCGGGTGCGTGAAGTCGAACCGCAGCTTGTCGGAGCGCACCGCGGAGCCGGCCTGCTTCACGTGGTCGCCGAGCACGTCTCGGAGCGCCTGGTGGAGCAGGTGGGTCGCGGTGTGGTTCGTCATCGTCGGGAACCGCTGTGACCACGTCACGACTGCGCGCACACGGTCGCCGGCCGCGAAGCCGTTTCCTTCGAAGAGGAGCGCCTGGTCGTCGCCGATCTTGTACGCCGCGCGGAGGACCGCGACCGCACCGCTCTCCTCGTGCACGAGCTCGCCGCTGTCCGTGACCTGACCGCCGCTCTCGGCGTAGAACGGCGACTCGCGGAGCTTGCAGAGGAACGTCCCGTCCCCGATGTCCTCGACCGCACCGGCCTGGGTGAGCACGTCGAGCTTCGCGTAGCCCACGAACTCCGACTCGAACCCGACGCCCGACGCGAACTCGGCGGCGCGCTGGAGGTCGCTCTTGTCTCCGCCGGCGCGCGAGACGACGCGGTGCTCCTCCATCAGCGCGCGGAAGCCGTCGATGTCGACGGGCTGGCCGCGGTCTTCCGCGAGCTCTTGCGTGAGCTCGATCGGGAACCCGTACGTCGCGGCGAGGGTGAACGCATCCTCTGCGTCGATGGCCGGGCGGCCGGCGAGGTCGTCGAACACTCGCTGGCCGCGGGCGAGGGTCTCCGAGAACCGCTCCTCCTCCCCGCGCCACACGCGCTCGATCTCGTCGGCGTGCTCGGCGAGCTGTGGGTATGCCTCGCCCATCTGCGCGACGACGACGCGTGAGAGCCGGTGCGAGTCGTGCAGGCCGATGCGGTTCGCCTGGTGGATCGCGCGCCGCAGCAGACGGCGGCAGATGTAGCCGCGCCCCTCGTTCGACGGCTCGACCCCCTCGGCGATCAGGAAGCTCGCGGCCCGCCCGTGGTCGGCGAGCACGCGGTGCGCACGCAGCGAGATCTCGCTCTCGCGGTACGGAACGCCGGACTCCGCCTCGATCCAGTCCATGATCTGCCGGAAGCCGTCCGTGTCGAAGACAGAGCCCACGTCCTGGACCACGCAGGCGAGTCGCTCGAGCCCGTTGCCCGTGTCGACGTTCGGCGTCGGCAGCTCGACGAGCACATTGCCCGGCTGCAGGTCGTACGACATGAAGACCAGGTTGTAGATCTCCATGATCCGGTCGCAGTGTCCCGGCCCGCAGTTCTGCGGATCGTCGCAGGCGTACTTGTCGCCGCGGTCGTAGAAGATCTCAGAGCTCTGTCCGCACGGCCCCGTCTCGCCGGCCTGCCAGAAGTTGTCCTTGCCGAGCCGGACGATGCGCTCCGGCGGGATCCCTTTCCGAAGCCACGCGGCGATCGCGACCTCGTCCTCGCCGAGGCCGAGCGCCGGATTGCCCTCGTGCACGGTCGCCCACAGCCGCTCCGGCTCGAGGCCGAGCACCTCCGTGACCCACTCCCACGCGAAGTCGACCGCCTCGTCCTTGTAGTAGTCGCCGAACGAGAAGTTGCCCATCATCTCGAAGAAGGAGCAATGCCTCTCGGTGCGCCCGACCTCCTCGAGATCGGTGTCCTTGCCGCCCGCGCGAAGGCATTGCTGGATGCTCACGACGCGCGGCGAGGGCGGCTCTTTCGTGCGCAGGAAGTACGGCTTGAACTGCTGCATGCCGGCGCTGATGAAGAGCGTCGAGAGGTCCTCGGGGGGCGGGATCAGCGAGTGCCCGGGCACGCGCAGATGCCCGCGCTCTTCATAGAAGCGCTGGAAGGCCTCGCGCAGCTCCGCCGTGCTCATCGCCACGGCGGGAAGGTTACGTGGCGCGGTCCGGGTCCAGCTCGTCGGCGGCGATCTCGGCGCGGATCTTCTCGAGCGCGCGCCGGATGAGACGCGACACGTGCATCTGCGAGATGCCGACCTGCTGCGCGATCTGAGACTGCGTCAGCCCTTCGAAGAAGCGCAGGTGCAGGATCTGACGCTCGCGCGGGTCGAGCACCTTGAAGCCGGGCGCGAGCACCGCGCGGTCCTCCGAGACTTCGTACTGATGCTCCACCTCGCCGAGCGACTCGAGCGGGTCGAGCTCCTCCCCGTCTTCGGTGCCGCCGCCGGTCGAGAGCGACAGCGACGAGTACGCGCGGCCGGACTCGAGCGCCTCGAGCACGTCTTCCTCGTCGACGCCGGCAGCCTTCGAGAGCTCCGGGATCGTCGGCGATCGACCGAGTTGCACGGTCAGCTGCTCGATCAGCTTGGAGAGGCGCACGTTCAGCTCCTGGAGACCGCGCGGCACGCGGACGGCCCAGCCGCGGTCGCGGAAGTGGCGCTTGATCTCGCCGATGATGTTCGGCGTCGCGTAGGTGGTCAGCTCGACGCCGCGCTCGATGTCGAACCGGTCGATCGCCTTGATCAGCCCGATCGATCCGATCTGCACGAGATCGTCGAGCTGCTCGCCGCGGTAGCTGTACCGCCGCGCGAGCGAGCGGACGAGCGACATGTACTGCTCGATCAGCTGCTCGCGAGCCTGCAGGTCGCCCTGCTCGTGGTAGCGGCGCAACAGGATCTTGTCGTTCTCAGCCACGACTCTTCACCTGCTTCGTCAGCCTGACCCACGCGCCGTCGACGTGGATGTCGTCGACCGTCGACTCGAGCACCCGTCGCAGGCCGAGCGCGCCGTCGTCACCCTCGCGCTCGATCTCGTCGAGGACCTTCTCGGTGAGCGGCCCGACGACCGTCTCGAGCTCGCCGTCTCGCGGCGTCATCCGCACCGTGATGTCACCCGCGCTCGGGTCCGTCCGCGCGAGGATCGCATCGAGCGCGAGCTCGAGATCCTCGAGATTCTCGATCGTCAGATTGAGGCGGACCGCGAGCCCGCCGAGCACGAGGTGGGCCACGCGATGGAACTCGGGCTCGCGCGGAAGCTCGAGGGTGATCTCGTCAGTCACGGGAAGTGGTCGCTTTCAGTTCCTCTTCGAGATCGTGCTCGCGTCGCGCCGACGCTTCTTTCGCCTCGGCCATCGAGGCCGAGAACCCGCGCCGTGCACGCAGTGAGGCCCAGCCGTGCGACACGCCGGCCGAGAACCCGGCGAGTTTCTGCACCGGCCGCTTCACCGCGAAGCTGACCGAGCGCACGGCCTCGTCGACTGCACCGACGGCGTCGACGGCGCTGTCCGTCGCGGTATCGAGCTTGTCGAGCTGCGCGTTCACCCGGTCGACCGATCCTCCAACCTTGTTGATAACAGGCAGAACCTCACGTTCTGTCCCACGAATCAACGAGGAAAGCCGGTCAAACGTTACGGCCAACCGGAGAAACGCCCAGCCGAGGCCGACACCGACCGCGACGAGGAACACTGCAAGCGCGAGATCTGCGAGATCTCCGAACGAGAAAGCGATCACCACGGCAGGAAGACTAGTCGGCGCTTGCGGACGTGACCAACCCGGAACCGACGACCACGTCCCCGTCGTAGAGCACTGCCGCCTGGCCGCGGGCGACGCCGTAGGCGGGCTCATCCAGGCGGAGCCGGAAGCCGCTCGCCGTCTCCTCGACGGCTGCGGGGACGGCGGGCGAGCGGTAGCGCAGCTTCGCCTCGACACGGCCCGCCGTCACGAAGAGCCGGCCGCGGACGCTGACCGCTCGGCGCGCGAGCGCCTGGCGGGGCCCGACCACGACGGTGTTCGTGCGGGCGTTCGTCTCGAGCGCGTACAGGGGCTCCGCTGCGGCCACACCGAGCCCGCGGCGCTGCCCCGGCGTGAACCGCCAGTAGCCGTCGTGGGCGCCGAGCTCGGCGCCTGCCTCGTCGACGAGCGCGCCGGGCGCAGACGCGAGACCGTGCCGCTCGAGGAACGCCCGATAGTCGCCGCCCGCGAGGAAGCACGCCTCCTGGCTCTCGGCGCGACCGGCGGCGGCAAGCCCGGCCGCCGCTGCCTCGGCCCGCGTCTCCGACTTCGTCTGCGTGCCGAGCGGGAACGAGACGCGTGCGAGCCGGCGCGGATCGAGCCGCGCGAGCATGTAGCTCTGATCCTTCGCCGGGTCGACGGCGCGTGCGAGCAACGTCCGCCCGTCGCGCTCGACGATGCGTGCGTAGTGGCCGGTCGCGAGGCGCGCCGCACCGATGCGCCGTGCGAACGCGAGCAACTCCGCGAAACGGAAGCCGCCGTTGCACCGGATGCACGGATTCGGTGTCTCGCCGCGCGCGTACCCGCGCACGAACGGCCCGACGACTGCGCGGCGAAACTCCTCGCGCAGATCGAGCGTCACGTGCGGCAGCCCACGGGAGTGGCACAGCGCGCGCGCCGCGATCACGGCGGACGGCGAGCAGCATGCGCGCTCGGAGTCGGGGCCGTCCGGATCGAGCCAGAGGCGCAGCGTGACGCCGACGGCGCTCGGTCCCGAGCGAAGCAGGGTGACGGCGCTGTCCACGCCGCCACTCATCGCGACCGCGACTCGGGCAGGATCGGCGACGGCCTTCACCGCCGGGGCGAGCGCGTTCGCGAGCGCGTCGACGGGCAGGGTCTCGCCGCCGACCGCAGCCGCCTCGAGCAGTGTCAGCCCACGCAGGTCCTGCGCGAGCCCGTCGGCATCCGCATCGACGATGCGGTCACCGTCGACGCGCAGTGTTACCGCCGCCCACTCGGGGCCGCGTGCGGAATCGCCGAAGAGCTCCATGGGATCAGGGTAAAGGTGCCCCGAGGCCGCCGACTGCCGCACCCCGTGTGAACCTGGACAAGCCAGGTGGGTGCCGTGCGGGGAGGCCGGACGCGAGCGTCCGGAGCCCCGACGCGGGCTCCCTTTCACATGGTGTTGGTTCTACATGGTGGCGCGGCGCGCGAACGACCTCGAGCACCACTCGCACCGTAGCCCATCAACCGGCCGCGGCATATGACCAGCGGATCTCCTGCACGCCGCGCAACCCCACGCGTCGTGCGAGCGCGTCGGTGAGGTCGAACTCACGCCCCTGGGTGTAGGGGCCGCGGTCGACGACCGGCACCAGGACGGTGTGACCGTGGAAGGTGATGAAGACGCGCACGCCGCACGGCAGCGTCGGGTGCGCGACGCCTTCCGTCGCGCTCGTGATCACGCCGCCGCACGCCGTCTTGCGGCCGAACGCCTGCGGCCCGCTCGAACCGGCGAGCGCGACGTAGGAGCCGACAGGCTTCGGACCGCTCGCCGTGTGATGGCGTGTCTGGGCGGTGACCGCGAGCGCGATCGCGCCGCCGAGGAGAGCAAGCGCCAGGAGCGCGATCTCCCGTGTCGCGAGGCGCATCCTCACGTGGCGGCCGCGGTGCCGGGCAGCCGACGGTCGCCGCGCGGCCACGCCGGCACGTCGACGCCCGAGTCGGTGCCGCCACGGCGCCCGAACCTCCTCGCCGGTGGAGCGCTTGCGAGTGGATCGAAGCTGTAGCGAGCGTTCCGCGAGCTTCGCTCCGGCAGATGTCGCGGGACCGATTCCTCGCCGACCGGAGCGGCAGGCATCGCCGCGATCGTCCACGGATCCGCATCGGCGTCGGCCGCCGTCGCGAAGATCGGCTCCTCGTCTTCCTCCGCGTCCTGCCGCACCGGCCCGAACAGGGGCCATTCGCCGAGCACCTCTGCACGCAACGATGCGGACGCGATCCAGGTCGGCGCGTCGTCCCGTCCCGCGTCGGGGTAGCCCTGCACGACCTGCTCGAGCGGTTGCGGCGGCGGCAGGTCGACACGCGGGAGGTAATAGCGCGGCGGCAGCCCGGCGCCGTAATGCGGCTCGCCGCGCCAGGCCGTCCATTCGATCGCGGCGACGACGAGCCAGCCGAGCGCCATCGCGCCGACGATCTCGAGCGCGTCCAGGTGCGCGAGCGCGAGCGCGACCGTCAGCGCAGACAAGAAAAGGGCCTCGACGACGAACCGGGATCCGCGGCGCTCGGGCATGAAGCCGAGTTCAGGCCTTCGCCGGGTCTTCCTGCGGAAGCGCCCGGATGCCGCTCTCGGCAAGCACGCCGTCCGGCATCGGCGTGGGTGCGCCCGTGAGCGGGTCGGTGCCGCTCGACACTTTCGGGAACGCGACGATCTGGCGGATGTCGGGCTCGCCGGCGAGGAGCGCGACGAACCGCTCGATCCCCATCGCGAACCCGCCGTGCGGCGGCGCCCCCATCGCGAGCGCGTCGAGCAGGAAGCCGAACTTCGACTTCGCCTCGTCGTCGGTCATGCCCATCGTCTTGAAGACGCGCTCCTGCACGTCGACGTCGTGAATCCGGATCGAGCCCGAGCCGAGCTCCCAGCCGTTCCAGACGAGGTCGTAGTGCTGCCCACGGACGTCGCCCGGATTGCTCGGGTCCCAGACCTCCGAGCCTTTGACGGGAGCCGTGAAAGCGTGGTGCATGAACGTCCAACCGCCGTACTCGTCGTCCTTCTCGAAGAGGGGGAAGTCGAAGACCCAGTGGAAGACGTCGATGTCCGGGATCAGGTCGAGCTCGCGCGCCAGGTGCAAGCGAAGCAGGCCGAGCACGTGCGCGGCCACCTCTTCCTCGTCGGCGACGCACAGTGCGGACGAGCCGTCGGGGACGCCGAACGCTTCGAGCTCCTGTTCCGAGAGGAACTTCGCGACCTGCGAGAGCAGCGCAAGGCCCTTCGCCCCCCACTCCTTCGTCAGTGCGACGAGCCGCTCGTGCTCCGCCCGGGAGAACGTCTTCGGGACAACGATGTACCGAACGCACGGTGCGTTCGCGAAGACGCCGAACTCGGAGCCGCGGGTCGCGGCGGTCGCGTCCTCGATCTCCATCCCGAACCGGAGGTCGGGCTTGTCGCTGCCGTACTTCGACATCGCCTCGTCATATGAGATGCGTGGGAACGGCCGCGCGGGCGCGGACTTGCCGACTGCTTCGAACGCACCGACGACCGCGGCTTCCATCACGTCGAGCACTTCTTCGCGTTCGACGAACGCCATCTCGAGGTCGAGCTGGCGGAACTCGAACTGCCGGTCGGCGCGCAAGTCCTCGTCACGGAAGCAGGTGGCGATCTGGTAGTAGCGATCGAACCCGCCGATCATGCAGAGCTGCTTGAAGAGCTGCGGCGACTGCGCGAGGGCGAAGAACCTGCCGGGCTGCAGCCGGACCGGAACGAGAAAGTCGCGCGCCCCTTCCGGCGTGCCGCGCGTCATCGCAGGCGTCCAGATGTCGACGAAGCCGAGATCGTCCATCGTGCGGCGAATGCCGGCGACGGCGGCGTGCGACATCCGCAGGTTGCGCTGCATGCGCTCGCCGCGCATGTCCAGCCAGCGGTAGCGAAGCCGCGTCGTCTCCTCGACCGTGTCGTCGCCGATCTGGAACGGCAGCGGGGTCGAGCGCGACAGGATCTGCAGGCTCTCGACCTGGATCTCGACTTCGCCCGTCGCGAGGTTCGGGTTGACCGCGTCCGGTGCGCGCGCAGCGACCTCGCCGACTGCCTGGACGACGAACTCGTTGCGGAGCTCGTGACCGCCCTCCGACTCCTTCAGAACGAGTTGGACCTTGCCCGTGTGGTCGCGCAGGTCGACGAAGACGAGCCCACCGTGGTCGCGCCGGGTGTCCACCCAGCCGGCGACCGTCAGGCGTTGCCCGACGTGCTCAGGGCGTAGCGCTCCGCACTGGATGTCGCGCCAGCTCACGCCTTGAGCGTAGCGACGACCTTGCCGAGACCGACCGTTTGATCGGACGTTCCGGCGCGACGGATCGTCGCGTCGCCTGCGCCGAGAACGACGAGCGTCGCCGCACCGGTCCGTGCGCCCTGCGTGAGCTGCCCCTTCACCGAGCGACCGGCGAAGTCCATGTCGGCCGCGAAGCCGGCGCGGCGGAGCTCCTGCAGGAGCCCGTGCGCTGCGAAAGGCTCCGCACCGTCGACGACGACGAACACGTCGAGCGGCACCGGCTCGAGCACGACGTTCTCGTTCTCCAGCGCGAGCAGCAGCCGCTCGATGCCGGCGCCGAACCCGATGCCGGGCGTCGCCGGCCCACCGATCTGCTCGACGAGACCGTCGTATCGCCCACCGCCGCAGATCACGGAGTTGGCGTTCTCCTCCGGGCCGGTGAACTCGAACGTGGTGCGCGTGTAGTAGTCGAGCCCGCGCACGAGCGCCGGATCGAGGACATACGGAACGCCGAGTCGGTCGAGCCGCGAGCGCACCTCGGCGAAATGCGCACGGCAGTCGTCGCAGAGCGATTCGCCGATCTTCGGGGCGTCGTCGAGCGCTTTGCGCAACGCGGGGTCCTTCACGTCGAACACCTGCAACGGGCTCGTCGCGCGCTTGTGCAGCGCTTCCTCGCCGAGGACGTCGATGTGCGCGTCGAGCCACTCGTCGAGCCGTTCGACGTACGCGGGACGGCATGCCGCGTCACCGATCGAGTTGAGGCGCAGCTCCCACCGGGTGACTCCGAGTCCGCGGAGGATCTCGGCGTACACCTCGATCACCTCTGCGTCGATCGCGGGACCCGGGCTCCCGATCGCCTCGACGGACACCTGGTAGTGCTCCCGGTAGCGGCCGCGGCCGGGGCGGCCGTAGCGATACATCGGTGCGACGGTGTAGGCCTTCACCGGTTGCGGCTCACGGTGCAGCCCGTGCTCGACGTAGGCGCGTGCGATCGGCGCGGTGCCTTCGGGACGAAGCGTGAGCGACCGGCCGCTGCGGTCGTCGAAGGTGTACATCTCCTTGTGCACCACGTCGGACGCGTCACCCGAGGTGCGCGCGAACAGTCCCGTCTCCTCGAACCCCGGCGTCTGGATGCGCCTCCAGCCGTACCGGCGGAGCGTCTCCTCGATGCGCGCAAGAAGGCCCCACCAGTTCGCGTCGGCAGGCAGGACATCGTGCGTCCCTCGCGGCGCCTGGAACGACTCCGCCATCAGCTGCTCTCGGCGCGGAGGTCGCGCAGGAACGGGTTCGTCTGCAGCTCGCGCTCGAGCGTCGTCGCGGGGCCATGGCCCGGATGCACGACCGTGTCGCCGGGGAAGCGGTCGAGGAGTGCGCGCACAGACGCGAGCAGTGTGTCCCAGTCCCCGCCGGGAAGGTCGACGCGGCCGACCGACCCCGCGAAGAGCAGGTCGCCGGAGAAGAGATGCCCGTCGGCGTGGAACGCGATGTGGCCGGCGCTATGGCCGGGTACGTCGACGACGTCGAAGGTGATTCCGGCGACGAAGACCTCGTCGCCGCCGCTGACGACGTGCTCCGGGTCGTGCGGGAGAACGCGCATCCCGCCGCGGGTCTCACCGTTCCTCAGGGCGTCGACTTCACCACTCGGCGCCCAGACGTCGACGCCGGCGCCTTCGGCAAGAGCCGCGACGCCGCCGATGTGATCGACATCGGTGTGCGTCACGAGGATCGCAGCCGTCCGCGCGCCCATGCCTGCGAGCTCGAGCCGCAGCGGCGTCGGATCGTCGCCCGGGTCGATCACCGCCGCCTCCGCTGCGCCCCGCTCGGAGCGGACGACGTAGCAGTTCGACTGGAACGGTCCCATCACGAAGCTGTCGACGACCAGAGGCATGAAGAGCGGTTGAGTGTAGGCGTATACGCTTCCGCCGTGCAGCGCTGGGATCTCCACTCGCCGACCGCGCCGAACGGGACCCGCGACCCGATCGTCCTGCACTCGGACGACGGCGCCCGCGCCGTGCTGATCGTGCTCCAGCCGGGCCAGGAGCTCGGCGAGCACCAGGTGAAGGAGAACGCCTGGCTGACCGTGATCGAGGGCGAGGTCGAGTTCGCAGGCAGCGGCGACACCGCCGCCGGCGGGCCGGGAACGCTCATGCGGTTCGACCCGGGCGAACGGCACACGGTGCGCAGCGAGAAAGGCGCGAGGGTGCTCCTGCTCCTCGCGCCGTGGCCCGCTGAGGGGCATTACTCGCCCGGCGAGGGTTA
This sequence comes from Burkholderiales bacterium, assembly GCA_025935595.1. GTDB lineage: Bacteria > Actinomycetota > Thermoleophilia > Gaiellales > Gaiellaceae > PALSA-600. The sequence goes on along the minus strand of JAICUZ010000023.1, from coordinate 1,919 downwards.
ACGCTTCTTCGCGCCGGCGGGCTGCCCCGCACGCTTCATGTCCATCCGGTACTTCGTGCGGTCGAGCCAGTAGGTCAGCGGCACGAACATCGCGCCGTAGACGATCCCGAACGCGCTGCCGATCGGCCCCTGCAAGAAGTAGAGGACGACGATCATCAGGACGCCCATCATCCCGCCGCGCTTGAACGCCCGGTCCCACGACGGCGGTTCCGCCGGGCGGGCGACGCGCCCGGACCGAGAGCTGCCCTTCTGTGCGGCCTTCGCCTTCGGCTTGGCGGTTCGGTCTTCCTGGGCGCGCAGCTCGGAGATAGGGACCTCGTTCCCTTCCTCGTCGACCTCGTAGACGCGGACGTCGTGCCTGAGATCTTTCGACCTGCGGCGGCGCTGTTTCCGGTTCGACATTCGCGACCAGGTTAGCGCCGGTACGCCGTCGCTCCCGCGCGAACGACGGTCGAGACGAGGTCACCGGCGAGGTGGTAGGCGAGGTACCGCCAGTCGGGGGCGTCGAGCAGCGTCACGTCGGCGCGCATTCCCGGCGCCAGGCGACCACGGTCGGCGGCACCGACGACGTGCGCGGCGTTGAGCGTCATCGCGACGAGCGCTTCCTCGGGCGCGAGATGCAGCTGGGTGCACGCGAGTGACGCGATCAGCGGCAGGCTCGTCGTGAACGAGCTGCCTGGATTGAAGTCCGTCGCGAGCGCGATCGCCGCTCCCGCGTCGGCGAGCGCGCGACCCGGCGGCATGGGCCGGTCGAGGAACAGCGCGCTCGCGGGCAGCAGCACCGCGATCACGTCGCTGTAGCCGAGCTCCTGGACGCCGATCGCGCCCGTCGCTTCGAGGTGGTCGATGCTGCGTGCGCCGAGATCGATCGCGAGCGGAACCGCGCCGCTCTCCGTGAACTGGTCACCGTGCAGTCGAAGCGCGAGCCCGGCCGCGGCACACGCCTCCAGGTAGCGGCGTGCCCGAGGAGCGTCGAACGCGCCGCGCTCGAGGAAGACGTCGGCGGCGTCGGCGAGCTGCGCCGCCTCCGGCAGGACGTCGGCGAGGACGAAGTCGAGGTAGGCATCGGCGTCGGGGTGCTCCGGAGGCACCGAATGGGCGCCGAGCCAGGTCGGCGAGCCGCCGGCGACCCGAACCGCCTTCAGCGAGGCGAGCTCGGTGTCGTGGTCGAGCCCGTAGCCGGACTTGCCCTCCCACGTCGTCGTTCCGTGCGCGAGCATCCACTCCGCATGCTCCGTGACGCGCTCGAGCAGCGCATCGGGCGAGAGCGCGCGCGTCGCCGCGACGGTGGAGAGGATGCCGCCGCCGGCCGCGTGCAGCTCCTCGTAGCTCGCGCCGCCGGCGCGCAGCGAGAACTCGCCGACGCGGTCGCCGCCGAACGCCGGATGCGTGTGGCAGTCGACGAGCCCCGGCACGGCGCTCCGGCCCGCGCAGTCGATCTCCTCGATGTCGCCGTCGAGCGGCTCGAGATCGCGCATCCGCCCGACCGCCGCGATCGTCTCGCCGCGGCAGAGGATGTAGGCGTCTTCGATCACGTCGACCGCCCGGAGGTCTCGGCCGCGCGCGACCTGCCCCGCGTCCGCCGCGGGCGTCGCGACCTGGGCGAGGTCGCGGAGGAGCAGCGCGGCCACCGTCAGCTCGAGGCGTCGAACATCGGCGTCGAGAGACCGTGCTCGCGCGCGGCGGCCTCTGCCTCCGGATAGCCGGCGTCGAGGTGCCGCACGACGCCCATGCCGGGGTCAGACGTGAGGACTCGCTCGAGACGTTCCGCGGCCTCATCGGTGCCGTCGGCGACGACGACCATGCCCGCATGGATCGAGTTTCCGATCCCGACACCGCCGCCGTGGTGCACGCTGACCCAGTTCGCGCCGGCGGCGACGTTGACGAGCGCGTTCAGGATCGGCCAGTCGGCGATCGCG
>JAICUZ010000049.1 GCA_025935595.1 Burkholderiales bacterium | reverse complement strand
GGCTGTCGTCCGCCGTATGGGCGATCAGCGGCGTGTGCGAGTTCGAGAAGACGGTGCCGTTGTCTTTCAGGAAGTTGAGCAGATGCGGCATCTGCTCGAGGTCGGACGGGACGTTCGGGTTGTCTCGCGCAAAGTGGACGTTGTCGAAGACGATGTTGATCACGTGCGAGATGCCGTTGCCTAGGTCACACGACGTCGACGCCGTAGCGCTTCCGTGTGTCGCGGATTTGCCGCCGGCGTCCGCAGTCTTGGATAGTGCTGCGACGCCGGCAAGCGCGATGGTCACGGCGACCAACCCGAGCGGCAGCAGGCCGTGGCGGCCGAGAGCACGTTTCATCTATCTCCCCCTTCGTCGATTGGGCGACTCGGAGGCGGAGACTAACGGGCCACGAACCCCATGCGTTCGTACATGTGGTGAAGAGTCGGGGCCGACGTTGTTTGCGCCTTTTCTGCACCGATCCGCAGGAGCCGGCGGAGCTCGTCCTCGTCGGAGCGGAGTTCCGCGTACCGCTCCCGGACGGGGCGGAAGAGCTCGACGACGGCCTCGCCGACGTCCGTCTTCAAGTCGCCGTAGCCCCTGCCGTCGTAGTCCTCCTCGACCTCGGCGATCGGACGTCCGCTCGCAACGGAGAGGATCTCGATCAGGTTCGAGACGCCGGGTTTCTCCTCCGGGACGAAGCGGATCTCTCGTCCCGAGTCGGTGACCGCCGTCTTGAACTTCTTCCGGATCGTGTCGGGGTCGTCGAGCACGAGCACCGTTCCCTGCGGCGTCCCGTTCGTCGTGGACATCTTCTTCGTCGGCTCCTGCAGGTCCATGATCCGCGCGCCGACCTCGGGGTAGACGGCGCGCGGCACCTTGAACGTCTCGCCGTAGCGCGAGTTGAAGCGTTCCGCGACGTCGCGCGCGAGCTCCAGGTGCTGGCGCTGGTCGTCCCCGATCGGGACGATGTCGGTCTGGTAGAGCAGGATGTCGCCCGCCATCAGCACGGGGTACGTGAAGAGGCCGGCGGAGACGAACTCCTTGCCTTCGCCCTTCTCCTTGAACTGGGTCATGCGGCCGAGTTGCCCGAACCCGGTGACGGCCGAGAGCAGCCAAGCCGCCTCGGAGTGCGCGGCAACGTGGCTCTGGCAGAAGAGCACGCAGCGGTCGGCGTCGAGGCCGACGGCGAAGAGCAGCGCGGCCAGGTCGAGCGAGCGGTCGTGGAGGTCGCGCGGGTCGTACTCGACCGTGATCGAGTGGAGGTCGACGATGCAGAAGTACGCGCCGCCCTCGTTCGCGTCCTGGGTCGCCACGTACTGGCGCATCGCGCCGATGTAGTTGCCGATGTGTTTGGCACCCGTCGGTTGGATGCCGGAGAAGACACGCATGTCAGGTCACCTCGTTGTCGTCGGTAGTCGCGCCGAGTCGGGTCAGCGGACGAGGCGGCCTCTAGCGCAGGGCTCCGCCTCGCCCGCGGCGCCACGACCAACGGAACACGGAGGCGGAAGTCACACTGGCACGATAGTGGAAATGGCGGTCACATCGGCGACCTGGAGGCCCGATTCATGGCGGGAGCGGCGCGCGCTCCAGCAGCCCGCGTGGGCCGAGCCGGCCGCCGCGGCGGCCTCCGTGGCTCGGCTCAAGACCTCGCCGCCGCTCGTCTTCGCGGGTGAGGCGCGGGCGCTCCGGGAGCAACTCGCGAAGGCGATCGACCGGCGCGCGTTCCTGCTCCAGGCGGGCGACTGCGTCGAGTCGTTCAACGAGCTCTCGACGATGCGGATCCGGGAGAAGCTGAAGATCATGCTGCAGATGTCCGCCGTGCTCACGTACGGCGCGACGCTGCCGGTCGTGAAGGTCGGCCGGATCGCGGGCCAGTTCACGAAGCCGCGGTCGGACGAGTTCGAGGTCGTCGACGGCGAGGAGATCCCGTCGTTCCGCGGGCACATGGTGAACGGCGACGAGCCGGACGCTGAGGCGCGCGTGCCCGATCCGCGCCGGATGATCGAGGGCTACAACCAGTCGGCGTCGACGTTGAATCTCTTGCGCGCGTTCACGAAGGGCGGCTACGCGGATCTCACGCAGGTGCATCTGTGGAACAAGGACTTCGTCGCGTCGTCGCCGGAGGGTCGTCGATACGAGGCGCTTGCGATGGACATCGAGCGTGCGCTTGCGTTCATGGCGGCGTGCGGGATCGACCTCGCGGCGGAGCGGCGGCTGCACGAGGTCGACGTCTTCACCTCGCACGAGGGGCTGTTGCTCGACTACGAGGAGGGCCTCACGCGGCAGGACTCGCTGACGGGCGACTGGTACGACTGCTCGGCGCACCTGCTGTGGGTGGGGGAGCGGACGCGCGGGCTCGACGACGCGCACATCGAGTTCTTCTCCGGCGTCCACAACCCGATCGGTGTGAAGCTCGGGCCGGCGGCGACGCCCGACGATGTCGTCGCGTTGTGCGAGCGGTTGAACCCGCTGCGCGTTCCGGGGCGGCTGACGTTCTACGCCCGGATGGGCGCGGATCACGTCCGCGATCTGCTCCCACCGCTGCTGCGCGCGTCGCGCGACGAGGGTCATCCGGTGTTGTGGGCGTCGGATCCGATGCATGCGAACACGATCCGCACGGCGGACGGCGTGAAGACGCGGCGCTTCGACACGATCATGCGGGAGATCGAGGGGTTCTTCGCCGCGTGCTGGCAGGAGAACGTCTGGCCCGGCGGCGTGCATCTGGAGTTCACGGGCGAGGACGTGACGGAGTGCCTGGGCGGCGCCGACGACGTGGTGGAGGAGCAGCTCTCGACGCGCTACGAGACGTTGTTGGATCCACGCCTGAACGCCCGCCAGTCTCTCGACCTGGCGTTTCGCCTGGCCGAGCTCATGCGCCGCTGAGCACACGTCCCCGAAGGCCGCCTGAGGAGAACCTGTCACAGGTCCGACACCGTCGTTTGGCGACGGGCTCGGACTGCGCTACCGCTGACGTGCAGCGGGCAAGCGCGACACCTGTGGAGCGTCCGTCGCACTTCTGACACCGTCGTTTGGCGACGGGCCGTGGCCCGCAGGGCCACGGCCCGAGCTGCGACCGCGCGCGCTCAGGTTCAATGGGCGGTCATGCGGATCGCGGTCATCGGTACCGGCCTGATGGGGACGTCCGTCGCGCTCGCGGCGCGGCGGCGCGGCGACGACGTCGCAGGGTGGGATCCCGACCCCGACGTGCTCGCGCGCGCAGCCGCCCGCGACGCGATCCAGCCGGCCGACAGCCTCGACCGCGCGCTCGGCGGTGCAGAGCTCGTCGTCGTCGCGGCGCCGATCGCCCAACTGCCGTCGACCGTCTCCGCCGTGCTCGCCGCCACGACCGACGCGACCGTGACCGACGTCGGTTCGACCAAGGCCTCCGTCGTCAAGGCAGCCGAGGGCTCGCCGCGGTTCGTCGGCGGCCACCCGATCTGCGGCTCCGAGGCGCGTGGTCCCGACCACGCGAGCGCCGCGCTGTTCGAAGGCGCGACCTGGTTCCTGACACCCGTCGCGCACACCGACCCGACGCGCCACCGGGCGGTGCACTCGTTCGCGACGGCGCTCGGCGCGACACCGGTCGCGATCGACGCCGACGCGCACGATCGACTCGTCGCGATGACGAGCCACGTGCCGCACGTGCTCGCGAACATCGTCGCGAACCAGACCGGTGCGTCGCGCATCGAGGGCCACGAGCCGCTCGCACACGCGGGTGGCTCGCTGAGAGACATGACGCGCATCGCCGGCGCCAACCCGCGCATCTGGGTCGACATCTACCTCGACAACGCCGACGCGATCCGCGCCGCGCTCCAAGAGCACCGACGGCGGATCGAGCAGGTCGAGTCGGCGCTCGAGCAAGGCGATGCCGGATTCCTCGCGCGGTGGATCGGAGAGGCGTCGCACAGCCGGCGCCGGATGCTCGAGCGCGAGTACCCCGACCCAGGCGCCCTGCACCGCCTTCGCGTGCACATCCCCGACCGGCCCGGCGTCTTCGCCGGTATCACGCAGGCGCTCGGCGCCGAGCGCATCAACATCGAGGACTTCGAAATGCACCACATCTCCCCGGAACGCGGTGGGACACTGACGCTCCTCGTCGCGGGCGAGGACGCGGCGCAACGCGGGGCCGCGTTGCTCGAGAGCCAGGGCTACAGCGTCGTCGTCTCCGCGGTGATCGATGAGGATTGAGCCGGCCGCAGCACTCGAGGGTCACTTCGCGGTGCCCGGCGACAAGTCGATCAGTCACCGCGCGCTGTTGCTCGGCGCGGTGTCCGACGGCGAGACGCGCATCCGCGGCTTCGGCCGCTCCGCCGACACCGAGTCGACGCTCGGCGCCGTCCGTGCGCTCGGCGCCGAGGTGCACGACGCGGAAACGGTCACCGTCAACGGCGTCGGGCTCAAAGGCCTGCGGAGCGCACCGATCGACTGCGGGAACGCCGGCACGCTTGCGCGCCTCGTCACGGGCCTGCTCGCGTTCCAGGACGGCGAGTTCACGCTGACCGGCGACGGCTCGCTCTCGTCACGCCCGATGGAACGGATCGCGAGCCCGCTTCGCAGCATGGGCGCCCACATCGAGACGCAGGACGGCCACCTACCGCTGACCGTCACGGGCTCGCAGCTCACTGCGATCGACTACGAGCTGCCCGTCGCGAGCGCCCAGGTGAAGTCCGCGGTGCTGCTCGCCGCCCTCGGCGCGCAGGGAAGGACGACCGTCGTGGAGCCGACAGCGACGCGTGACCACACCGAGTTGATGCTTCGCGAGGCCGGCGTCCGCATTACCGCGCGGCCGAGCTCGGTCAGCGTCGATCCGCCGACGTCCCTCAGGCTCGACGCCGTCGACGTTCCCGGCGACTTCTCGTCCGCGGCGCCGTTCGTCGTCGCCGCGACGATCGTGCCCGAGTCGCGAATCACGATCCACGATGTCGGGCTCAACCCGAGGAGAACGGGACTCCTGGACGTCCTCGACCGGATGGGCGCCCGCGTCGGGATCCTGACCCGGCGCCGTTTCGGGCAGGAGCCGGGCGGTGACGTCGAGGTGCGCGCGGCGGAGCTCACCGCGACGGAGATCGACGCGCGTGAGGTGCCGCTCCTGATCGACGAGCTGCCGCTCTTCGCGCTGCTCGCGGCGCACGCGCGTGGCACGAGCCGGGTTCACGGCGCCGAAGAGCTCAGGCACAAGGAATCCGACCGGATCGACGCGCTGGTCGACGCGCTGCGCGCGCTCGGCCTGCGCGCCAAGGCTCACCCGGACGGGTTCGAAGTCACCGGCGTTCCCGCGAGGCCGAGGGGCGGCCGTATCGACGCGAGAGGCGATCACCGGATCGCGATGCTCGGCGCCGTGGCGGGCGTCGCGAGCCGCGAAGGAGTGGAGATCGAGGGCTTCGAGAGCGTCGGAGTATCCTTCCCCGGCTTCCACGACCTCCTGGAGCAGGTAACCCGCAGATGATCGTCGCAATCGATGGGCCGGCCGGAGCCGGCAAGAGCACCGTCGCCCGCAACCTCGCGGGGCGGCTCGGCTTCCGCTACCTCGATACGGGCGCGATGTACCGCGCGCTGACCTGGCTCGCGATGCGGGAGGGGCTGCCCCTCGCCGAGGCGGAGCCGATCGGGGAGCTCGCGCGCCGGAACCCGGTGGTCTTCGACGATGCCGGCCGCGTGTCGATCGCCGGCGCCGACGTCACCGCCGCGATCCGGCAGGCGCGAATCGACCGCATGGTCTCGGTCGTCGCGCGTCATCACGACGTGCGCGAGGTGATGCGCGAGCGGCAGCGCGATCTCGGCCACCAGGGAAACGTCGTGATCGAGGGGCGCGACATCGGCACCGTCGTCGCGCCGGACGCCGAGGTGAAGATCTACCTGCAGGCGGATCCCGACATCCGCGCTCGGCGCCGCCAGGCGGAGCGCCCCGACATCGGTGCCGACGCGCTCGCGACCGACCTGCGCGCACGCGACAAGCTGGATCGCGAGCGAATGCAGCCGGCCGAGGATGCCGTGCTCATCGACACGACCGATCTCGAGGTCGACGACGTCGTCACGCGGATCGAAGCACTGATCCGCGAACGCGCGCTGACGACGCAGTGAGCGCCACCGACGTCGCCTGGGCGATCGGCCGCATCTACATCGGCTGGCCCGTCCGCCTCTTCACACGGGCGCGCGCGGTTGGGCTCGAGAACGTGCCGACGACGGGCGGCGCCGTCTATGCGATCAACCACCTGCATTGGATCGACATTCCGCTGGTGGGGCTCCTCTCGCCGCGCACCGTGTGGTTCGTCGCGAAGGCGGAGGCCGCGAACTACCCCGTCGTCGGCGGGTTCCTGCGACTTCACGGCGCGATCGCGATCCACCGCGGCGCGTCCGACCGCGAGGCGGTCAGACGAATGCGCGATGAGGCGCGTGCGGGACATGTCATCGGTCTGTACGTCGAAGGCACGCGGCAGAAGAGCGGGCGCCCCGGGGTCGCGCAGCCGGGGGCGGCGATGGTCGGGCTGCAAGAAGAGGTGCCGATCATCCCCGTGGCGATCTACGGGACCCAGTTCTGGAAGCCTGGCAACTTCCGCCGCTGCACGGTCGCGTTCGGCGAGCCGCTTCGCTTCCACGACCTGCCGAAGAACGGCAAGGGTTACCGCGAGGCCACTGCGGTGATCGAGCGTCGCATCCACGAGCTGTTCGACGAGCTCGAACGGGCCGAGCAATGACGCTCGCCGGGACCGTTGCGATCGTCGGCTTCCCGAACGTCGGCAAGTCGACGCTCGTCAACCGCCTGACTGCAACGCGTCAGGCGGTCGTCCACGAGACATTCGGCACGACGCGCGACCGCAAAGAGCTGCTGTGCGAATGGAACGGCCGTGAGTTCATGCTGATCGACACCGGCGGCGTCGACATCGCCGATCCGAGCCCGATCACGCGGCAGATCGCGGCGCAGGCGCGCACGGCGATTCGCGAGGCGGACCTCGTGCTCTTCGTCGTCGATGCACGCGCGGGCATCACACCGGGTGACGAGGAGCTCGCGCAGATCCTGCGCGAGTCGAAGAAGCCGGTGCTCGTGCTCGCGAACAAGATCGACGACCCGTCGCAGGAGGCGCTCGCGCTCGAGTTCCATCGCCTCGGGTTCGGCGAGCCGTTCCCGGTCTCAGGTCTTCACGGTTCCAACACCGGCGATCTGCTCGACGAGATCCTCGCGCTCCTTCCCGGAGAGTCGACGCGCACGGTGGCCGGCGACGAGACGATCCGGGTCGCGATCCTCGGCCGGCCGAACGTGGGCAAGTCGTCCCTCTACAACCGTCTCGTCGGCGAGGAACGCACGATTGTCTCGGAAGTGCCCGGCACGACGCGCGACACGATCGACACGGTCATCGAGCGCGGCGAGCGCACCTTCCAGCTGGTCGACACCGCCGGCCTTCGCCGCAAGCGCAGCCAACGGCAGGGGATCGAGTACTACTCCGAGCTGCGCGCGCTCGACGCCGCGAAGCGCGCCGACGTCGCTCTCGTCCTGATCGATGCGAGCCAGGGGATCGTCGAGGGCGACATCACGGCGGTCGAGGTTGCGCGCAAGGCGCACTGCGCGACGCTGATCGTCCTTGCGAAATGGGACATCTCCGAGATCACGATCGAAGAGATCCGGCCGGAGCTTCAGCGACGCCTGCGCCAGCGGCCGGACTTCATCACCGTCTCGTCGGTCAGCGGCCGCGGCGTGACGCGGCTGCTCGACAAGGTCGCCGAGCTGTACGACCGCTACGTGCAGCGCATCTCGACCGGCGAGCTCAACCGGCTGATCGCCGAGCTGAAGGCCGAGCGCCAGCCGCCGTCGAAAGGACAGCGCCGGCTCAACCTGCTCTACGGCGCGCAGGTCGAGACGCGTCCGCCGCGCTTCCGGTTCACCGTCAACGATCCGGGGCTCGTGACGCGCGACTACGGCTACTGGGTCGAGAACCGGCTTCGTGACCGGCTCGGGCTGGAAGGCGTGCCGGTCGTCGTCGACTTTCGCCGGCGGTCGTAGTGCGCGCGGTCGTCGTCGGTGCAGGTGCGTGGGGGACTGCGGTCGCACACCTGCTGCGCGAGCGCGGGCACGACGTCTTCGTGGCGCGGCGCGACACGCTCGACGACGCGCCGTACGCCGAGGCGGATCTGGTCGTCCTGGCGGTGCCCAGTCACGCGTTCCGCGAGGTGCTCGAGCACGTCGGCGGCAAAGCGCCGATCGTCTCGCTCGCGAAGGGGCTCGATCCGGCGACCGGCGAACGCCTTTCGACGCTGGTGCACGATCGTCCCGTCGCAGTGCTGTCAGGCCCGAACATGGCGGAGGAGGTGCTCGCGGGCTTGCCGGGTGCGACGGTGATTGCGTCGCAGGACGAGCAGCTCGCGCTCCGGCTTCAGGAGGCGTTCAATTCACGCGCGTTCCGCGTCTACGTCAACGACGACGTCGTCGGCGTCGAGCTCTGCGGCGCTGCGAAGAACGTGATCGCGCTCGCGGCCGGCGGGGTCGACGGGCTCGGGCTCGGAGACAACGCGAAGGCGGCGCTGATCACACGCGGGCTCGTCGAGATGGCTCGGCTCGGCGAGGCGTTCGGCGCAGAGCCCGAGACGTTCTCCGGTCTTGCCGGGATGGGCGACCTGATGGTCAGCTGCTTCCACCCGAGCGGGCGCAACCGGCGGGCCGGCGAGCTGATCGCCCGCGGCGCGACACCCGAGGCGGCCCGTTCGGAGATCGGCCAGGCCGTCGAGGGGCTCACGACGGCGCCGGTGCTGCGCGACGTGTCGCACCGCATCGGCGTCGAGCTACCGATCACAGAAGGCGTCTGCCACATCCTGGAAGGACAGCCGCTGCACGAGCTCGCGGCGAGCCTCATGGGACGCCGTCCGACCGAAGAGTAGGATCAGACGCGATGAGGGTCCGTCTGGCCGGGGTCGCCGTCGTCGCCGTGCTCGCGGCGGGCTGCGGTGGAGGAGGGGGAAGCGCGGCGAGCGATGCCGACTCGCTCGTCCCCGGCGACGCGCTCGCGTTCGCGACCATCGATACAGACACCTCGTCCGGGCAGGTCGCAAGCGCGCTGAAGATCCTGAAGAAGTTCCCGATCGAGCCGCGGGCGGAGCAGCAGCTGCGCGCTTCGATCACGCAGAGCGGTGTCGACTTCAACGCACTGACGTCTTCTGCAGGGTCGGAGGTCGACATCGCCGTGATCAAGGTGAACGGGCAGCCACAGACCGTCGGCCTTGCCGAGCCGAGCGACGAGAAGGCGTTCGACGCGCAGCTCGACAAGAGCTCCGCGAAGCACACGACGATGAAGGGCTGGACGGTGTTTGCGGACAACCAGGCGACGCTCGATGCCTTCACGAAGCAGTCGGGGAGCAGCATCGCGGACGACCCTGCCTACCAAGCGGCAATCAAGACCATTCCCGCTGACGGCGATGCGGTCGCGCGCTTCTACGCGTCGTCGGCGGGCGCGCAGACGGCGCTCGGCGCGGCGACGTCGGGTCTCGGCCAATCCGCGGGGTCGCTCAACTCGTTCGCCGCAGCGAACTGGGTCGCCGGTTCGCTGGCCTCGGAAGACGGCGCGTTCAAGCTCGAGGTGCACGCGAGATCGAAGAGCGCGAAGACGATCCCGTCGGGCAACGCGTTGGCCGACAAGATCCCGGCCGGCTCGATCCTCGCGCTCGCGCTCCAGGGCGGCGGAACGACGGTCCCTGCGAGCGCACAGGAGCAGCTGTCGGTTCTCGGGCAGCAGATCGGTGTCGACCTGCCGGCGCTCGTCTCCGCGCTGAACGGCCCCGTGATCGCGTATGTGCGGCCCGGCATCCCGCTTCCCGAGGTGACGATCGCGGCGCGGCCCGCACAGCCGAGGCCCGCGGCCGCGGCGATCGGCGCGCTGCTCGCCCGCTTCGCGAACGGGGCGCAGCCCGTTCCGACGCAGGTGGACGGGGGGACGCTGAGCAAGCTGGATCTCGGTCCGATCGCGCTCTACTTCGGCGTCAACGACGGCCAGCTCGTCGTCACCGACAGCAGCAACGCGCTCGCCGAGCTCAAGGGAAGCGTCGGGCGGCTGAGCGGAGACGCGGTCTTCAAGGAGGCGAAAGAGGGCGCGGGGATGAGCGACAGCAGCCAGGGGTTCATGTACGTCGACATCAAGGACGCACTCCCGGCGCTGTCCGGGTTCGCCCAGCTCGCGAACCAGAACCTGCCGCCGGAGGTCGAGAACAACCTGCGTCCGCTGCGCTCGGCGCTGCTCTTCGGCTCGACCGAGGGCGGCGTGCAGACGCTCGTCGCGTACGTCAAGACGTCGTAACCCTGCGGTACCCTGAGGCGCCAGTGGCTGCCCGGACCTTCCTCTTCACGTCCGAGTCGGTGACCGAGGGTCACCCGGACAAGATCTCCGACCAGATCTCGGACGCCGTTCTCGACGCCGCGCTCACGAACGACCCCGAGAGCCGCGTCGCCTGCGAGACCTTGATCACGACCGGCCTGATCGTCGTTGCCGGCGAGTTGACGACGTCGGAGTACATCGACATCCCGCGGATCGCGCGCGAGACGGTGCGCAACATCGGCTACACGCGCGCGAAGTACGGGTTCGACGCGGAGACGTGCGGCGTCATCGTCACGCTGGACGAGCAGTCGCCCGACATCGCGCAGGGTGTCGACACGGCGTACGAGCTCCAGCACGATCCCGGTGACGACGATCCGCTGGACCGGATCGGCGCCGGCGACCAGGGGATGATGTTCGGGTACGCGTCCAACGAGACGCGCGAACTGATGCCGCTGCCGATCATGCTGGCGCACCGCATCGCGAAACGCCTGTCGGAGGTGCGCAAGGCCGACGTGCTTCCGTATCTGCGCCCGGACGGCAAGGCGCAGGTGTCGGTGCGGTACGAGGTCGACGCCGACGGACGGCAGAGGCCGGTCGAGATCGAGCGCGTCCTCATCTCGACGCAGCACCGCGAAGGGCTCGACGCCGAGACGATGATCAAGCCCGACCTGGTCGAGCACGTCTTGCGGCCAATTCTCCCCCGCGACCTCTACGACGAGGCGCGGCTGGAGCAGCCGGGATTCGTGTACGTGAACCCGACCGGAAAATTCGTGATCGGCGGCCCGATGGGGGACACCGGCCTGACGGGGCGGAAGATCATTGTCGACACGTATGGGGGTGCTGCGCCTCACGGCGGCGGCGCGTTCTCCGGCAAGGACCCGACGAAGGTCGATCGGTCGGCGGCGTACGCGGCCCGGTACGTCGCGAAGAACGTCGTCGCGGCGGGTCTCGCCGACCGCTGCCAGATCCAGGTGGCGTACGCGATCGGCGTCGCGAAGCCGTTCTCGATCCTCGTCGAGACGTTCGGGACGGAGAACGTGCCGGTGGCGACGATCGAGTCGCTCGTCGGCGAGCACTTCGACCTGCGCCCGGCCGCGATCCTGCGCGACCTCGATCTCAGGCGGCCGATCTACGCGAAGACGGCTGCGTACGGCCACTTCGGCCGCGAGGAGCACGACTTCACCTGGGAGCGGACGGACAAGGCCTCCGCGCTCCGCGCCGCAGCGGGCCTCGCCGACCGCCGGCCGACCGCAGTCGACTAGCCCCGAGCGGACGACACAAAGCTCACCGCGCGGACGAGGCTGGTCGAGCCCCGTCTGGTGCCAGGCACCGTTGAAGCGCATCCACACGAGAGCCATGTCCGTGGGTCGCTCAGAGGTGGATTCCCCGCCGCGGCCCCCGGCCGGCGTGGACGACCGGCTGTGGAGAACGTGCTACGGCGGGAAGATCCCGCGGCCAGGTCGGGAAAAGACTCCTAGCGCCGCACGAAGAGGCCGCCGGCGGCCTTCTCGCCGATCGCCTTCTCCACGCCCCCGACCGCGACCCGGAACTGCCCCGCGGCGGGCTCCGCTGCGCGCAGCTCCACCACCTCGCCGGGAACGAGACCCTCGTCGTAGAACCAGTGCAGGAGCTCGCCGTCGTGCTCGGCGAGTCGCACGATCGTCGCCGAGGCGCCCGCGGGCACATCGGAGAGCGGCTCGAGCTCGCGATTCTCCTCCTGCTCGACGTCGGGATCGACCGGCCAGCCGTGCGGGCAGCGCTCGGGATGGCCGAGCTTCTCGTCGATCCGCTCGATCATCTCGTCGGTGAACGTCCCGCCGAGCTCATCGGCGTGCACGTGCGCCTCGCCGGCCGTGTAGCCCATGAAGTCGGTCAGCAGCCGCTCGATGATGCGGTGCTTGCGCACGACCCT
>JAICUZ010000215.1 GCA_025935595.1 Burkholderiales bacterium | reverse complement strand
CTGCGCATTGATCGGCTTGTTGCAGAAGCCGGCCATGTTGATGCTCGAGTCGCTGCCGGGATGGAACGACTCGCAGCCGAACAGGATGTGCAGGAAGTCGGACGCAGCCGGGTAGTCCTGGTACCACTGCTGCACGTTGATCTGCACGTGGTTCTTCGTGTTCTGCGGATAGGTGAACGCGATGTTCCCGGAGATCGCCTTCGCGGTCGCCTTGAACCCGATCTCGTTCAGGACGCTCGCCAGGTACACGCCCACGGCCTTCTGCACCTCGTCGTTCGCCGAGATGACGACGACCTTCGCGCCTTTCTGTCCCGACTCGTTGACGAGCTGCTTGGCCTTCGCCACGTCGGGAGCCGACCAGGACGTGCCGGGGTTCTTCGTGTACGGGCAGTACGGCTTGTTGCCCGGGAAGGCGGGCGGCAGCACCTGACACGACGGCGTCGCGAGCTTCGGCCCGCCGAAGATCTTGATCAGCGCGTTCCGGTCGATCGCGTAGTTGACCGCCTGCCGCGCCTTCAGGCTGGTGAAGGGCGGGATGTTCACGTTCATCGGCGCGTACCAGAACGCCGTCAACGGAGTGAGGTGCGTCTGGGCGGCGTACTTCGTGCCGAGCTCGTTCAGCCGGTCGGCCGGCGGGAAGTCGTAGCCCCAGTCCGCCTGGCCGTTCTCCACGGCGGTGACCTGCGCCTCGACCGTGAGCCCGAACGACTGCGTGATCTGGTCGGGATAGCCGTCCGGTTGCGCCGTCTGCGACCACACGTGGAAGTACGGGTTGCGCTTCATCACGAGCTGCTTGTTCGAGTCGTACGACGAGAAGTAGTACGCCCCGGTTCCGGGGATCAGCTTCGATCCGGCGTCGTTCGGCGGCGCGCTTGCCGGCAGGATCGACGCGTGCGGGACTGCGAGCTTGTACTTGAACTCTGCGTCGGGCGCGGTGAGGTTGATCGTGACGGTGTTTCCCTTGCCGGAAATGCCGCCCGCGAGCGTGCAGGTCGCCGGCGTCTTCAGGCACTTCGACGCGCCGACGATGCCGTTGTAGAAGCCTCCTGCTGTGGGGCTCTTCACCTTGAAGATGCGACGGAACGACGCCACCACGTCATTTGCGGTCACGGGCCGGCCGTTCGAGAACTTGATCCCCTTGCGGAGGGTGAACACCCAGCTCTTGCCGCCGTTCGTGATCTTGTAGCTCGATGCCAGGTCAGGCACGACGTTGAACGCCGCGTTGCCGCCCGCCTTCTGGAATGCGAGCAGGCCGTCGTACGTCGCCTGGTAGAGCTGCCAGTACTGCAGTGTGTAGTTGACCTGCGGGTCGAGCGTGCCTCCGGCTGCGTTGGCCAGCAGCTTGAGCGTGCCGCCACGGTGACTCGTCGTCCTGGCGCTCGACGTGCCGGTCGCGACGACCCCGATGACCGCGACCAACGCCAGGGCGATGAGCGACTTCCGGTCTCTCATGCCCTCATCTCCTGTCTACGTGGGAAGGAGCGAGCCTAAACCGGGGCCGTACGCCCGAACAAGTGCCTACAGAAGATCTGAATACACTCGGGCCCGTGATCGACCCCGCGCGCAGCTTCGATCTCGCCGCCGAGGAGTACGAGGCGACACGCCCTTCGTATCCCGACGAGGTGCTCGACCTCCTGCCGGTCGCGACCGACGCGACCGTGCTCGATCTCGGTGCCGGAACCGGGAAGCTGACACGCGTTCTCGCGCGCCGGTACGCGCACGTGATTGCCGTCGAGCCCCTCGACGGCATGCGAGGGATCCTCGCGCGCGTCGTCCCGGACGTCGAAGTGCTGGCCGGGACCGCCGAGCAGATTCCGCTCGAGGATGCGTCAGTCGACGCCGTGTTCGCCGCCCAGGCGTTCCACTGGTTCGACCACGACCGCGCGATCCCCGAGATCGCGCGCGTGCTCCGGCCGGGAGGCGTGCTCGCGCTCGTCTGGAACGGCCCCGACGAGAGCCGGCCGAATCCGCTTCCGTCCGCGTATCTCGACTTCCTGCGTGAGCTCCGCCGCGAGCGGTCGAAGCTCGACGACGCACCGCCCTGGCGCGACCTGATCGCATTAGGCCCGTTCGGCGACGTGCAGGAGGGAGCGGTGGCGCACGATCATGTCCTCGACCGTGCCGGGCAGCTCGACAACGCCCGCTCGGTGAGCTGGATCGCGAGCCGTGATCACGACGACCGCGAGCGTGTGCTCACGCGGCTCGGGGAGTTGTTGCCGGAGAACGTGTACGCGGTTCCCAATCTCGCGAACGTCTTGTGGGCCATCCGGTCGTGACGTGGGACGAGTCGACCGTCCGCGGTGCGGTCGCCGCCATCGTCGCCGACGCCGAGGCGGCGCTCGACGGCTGCGTCTGGCCGGTGCACCAGCTCGACGACGAGGTCAAGGCGTCGGAGCGGTGCGTGCTCTACCTCGGCGCTGCCGGGATGATCTGGGCGCTTCGCCGCCTCGGCTCCTCCCTCGATCTCGACGGGCTCGCCGCGGCTGCGCTCGAGCGTTACCGCGAGACCGCCGAGCCCGAGGAGCGCGCGAGCCTGTTCGCCGGTGAGCCAAGTCTCCTGCTGTTGACGCGGTCCGACGACGAGCAGTTGCGAGCGCTCGTCAATGCCAACGAGCGCAACCCGATCTGGGAGCTCCTGTACGGATCGGCCGGCTCGATCCTGGCGGCGCGCGCAGCCGGGTTCGACGCCGAGGCAGTGCGGTTGGCAGAGACGCTGCTCGCAGAACGCGCTCCCGACGGAATCTGGACGCAGCACTTCGTCCAGCACGACCACACGGCGAGGTACCTCGGCCCGGCGCACGGTTTCGCGGGCAACGTTCACGCGTTGCGTGGCGTCGTCCCGGCCGATGACCTACGGCCGTGGATCGAATCAGTCCTGCGCGCTCACGCGGTGTGGGACGGCGACACGGTCAACTGGCCGCCGATCGAGGGCGGCGACACCGATCGCGTCCAGTGGTGCCACGGCGCGCCCGGGATCGTCGCGACACTCGGCGACCTGATGCCCGAGGACCTGCTGCTCGCAGGCGCCGAGACGACGTGGCGCCACGGGTCGCTCGAGAAAGGGCCGGGCCTCTGCCACGGCACGGCAGGCAACGGCTACGCGCTGCTGAAGACATACGAAGTGACCGGCGACGAGATCTGGCTCGAGCGTGCGCGATCGTTCGCCCTTGGGGCGTTCGACCAGCTGCAGCAGCGCTACTCGCTGATGACCGGCGATATCGGCGCAGCGCTCTTCGCTCAAGCATGCATCGACACTGATGCGCGGTTCCCGATCCTGGACGTGCTGTGACGCACGAAGTGAAGCTCAGCTCGGCCGACCGAGTCCTCTTCCCGGACGACGGGATCACGAAGGGAGAGCTCTTCGACTACTACGGCCGCGTCGCCGACGCTCTCATCCCGCATCTGAAGGACCGGCCGTTCACGATGAAGCGCTGGCGGGAGGGGCTGCCCGGCGGCTCGTTCTTCCAGAAGCAGGCTCCGAAGGGAATGCCCGACTGGATCGAGACGCGCCAGTTCCGCACCTGGCCGCGCGGCGGCAAGGGCGAGTCGCGCCTCGTCGACTTCCCACTGGTCGAGTCGCGCGAGGCGCTCCTCTGGATGGTGCAGATGCATTGCATCGACATGAACGCCTGGTACTCGCGCGTCGACAAGCCCGAACGGCCGGACTGGGTCCTCTTCGATCTCGACCCGCCGGAGGAACCGGATGCCTACGCGCTCTGCATTCGCGTCGCGCACCTCGTGCACGGAGCACTCGACGCGCTCGGTCTCGCGTCGTACGTCAAGACCAGCGGCGCCGACGGGATCCACGTGCTCGTGCCGATCACGCGGCGGTCGACGTACACAGACACCTACGAGTTCGCCGAGCTCCTCTCGCGGCAGCTCGAACGTGAGCATCCCGGCGAGGTGACGACGGAGTGGCTGAAGAAGAAGCGGTCGGGCGTGCTCGTCGACCACCGTCAGAACGGCCACGGGAAGACGATCGCCTCGGTCTACTCGGTGCGGCCGAAGCCCGGCGCCCCCGTCTCGACACCGCTCGACTGGCACGAGTTGACGGAGGACGTGCGGCCGCGTGACTTCACGATGGACGTGGCGCTCGAGCGCGTCGCGGAGCGAGGGGACATCTTCGAGCCCGTGCTGCATGGCAAGCAGGCGCTCGGGCCTGCGCTCAAGGAGCTGCGCGGATGACGCGCGTCGCGGTGTGCCTGCCGACGTACAACGAGGCCGAGAACGTCGGCGCGATGCTCGACGCGATCCTCGCCGTCTTCGACGAGCACGGCATCGACGGGCGCGTCCTCGTGATCGACGACGGGTCGCCGGACGGGACGGCCGAGATCGTCGACGACCGCGCGCGGGACGAGCCGCGTGTCGGGCTGCTGCGCCGTCCGCACAAGGAAGGTCTCGGGCGCGCCTATCGGGACGGGTTCCGGCGTGTCCTCGACGACGGAGCCGAGGTGGTCGTGCAGATGGACTGCGACTTCTCGCACGACCCTGCCGCGATCCCGTCATTGCTGGCGGCGCTCGACGACGCTGACTTCGCGCTCGGGTCGCGCTACGT
>JAICUZ010000319.1 GCA_025935595.1 Burkholderiales bacterium | reverse complement strand
CGGTCTACGAAGCGAACTGCGGCGAGATCCACGAGGAGCTCGTGAAGATCCTCGGCCGGCTCCGCTACCGCACGAGCTACGGTCAGAACGTCCTCAAGCACACGCTCGAGGTCGTGCAGCTGTCGGGGATCATGGCGGCGGAGGTCGAGGCGTCGGTGAAAACGACGAAGCGTGCCGCGCTGCTCCACGACATCGGCAAGGCGATGACGCACGAGGTGGAGGGGTCGCACGCCGTGATCTCGACGCAGCTCGCACGCCGTTACGGGGAAGGGCCCGCCGTCTGTCACGCGATCGAGGCCCACCACTACGAGGTGCAGCCACAGACCGTCGAAGCGGTGCTCCTGATCGCCGCCGACGCCATCTCTGCATCGCGTCCCGGGGCGCGCGGCGAGAGCCTCGAGCACTACGTCAAGCGGCTCGAGTCGCTCGAGACGCTGGCCGCGAACCATCCGGGCGTCGAGAAGGTCTACGCGCTGCAAGCGGGCCGCGAGATCCGCGTGCTCGTCAAGCCGCACGAGATCGACGACGACGGGGCTGTGCTCCTGTCGCACGAAATCGCGCGCGAGATCGAGAACCACCTCGAGTACCCGGGGCAGATCAAGGTGACCGTGATCCGCGAGAGCCGCGCGGTCGACGTCGCGTCGAACAAGCTCGACCAGCGCCGAATGACGCCGATCGAACGCGTCGACGTCGCCTGATCACCCGGCTGCGGGCGACGCCCGGACCGAGTTCGCCACGACGGGACGCTACGCTCCCCGCGTGAGGCGGTACCACGTGGCGACATTCGGCTGTCAGATGAATGCGCACGACAGCGAGCGCATCAAGGGCATGCTCGAGGAGCTGGGGCTCGGCGAGGCACCGACCGCCGACGAGGCGGACGTCGTCGTGTTCAACACGTGCACGATCCGCGAGAAGCCGGACACAAAGCTCGCCGCCTATCTCGGCGAAGCAGCTGCGCGAAAGCGCGAAGACCCGGACCGCGTGATCGCAGTCGGCGGCTGTTACGCCGAGGCGCAGCGCGAGCGCATCTTCGAGCTCTATCCCGCCGTCGACGTCGCGTTCGGGCCCGGCTCGATCACGCATCTCGGCGAGTGGCTCGGCGCGGGCGGCGTGGGCGTCGCGCGCGGCCGCTTCGGACTCGACGAACGCGGGTTTGCCGCCGAGCTCCCGATGCACCGCGAGCGCTCCTTCCAGGCGTGGGTGCAGGTGTCGATGGGCTGCAACTCGGTCTGCTCGTACTGCATCGTGCCGGCCGTCCGCGGGCGTGAGCAGAGCCGCCGGCCCGGCGAGGTCGTCGCCGAGGTGACGCGGCTCGCGACGCAGGGCGTCAAGGAGATCACGCTGCTCGGGCAGAACGTCAACAGCTGGGGTCGCGATCTGCTGCCGGAGATCCGGACGGAGTTCGGCGAGCTGCTCCGGGCGTGCGACGCCGTCGAGGGGATCGAGCGGATCCGCTTCACGAGCCCGCACCCGAAGGACTTCCGCGACCCGGTGATCGCAGCGATGGCAGAGTGCGATGCGGTGTGCGAGCAGGTGCACCTGCCGCTGCAGTCCGGCTCGTCGCGGGTGCTGAAGGCGATGCGCCGCACCTACACGCGCGAGCGCTATCTCGCGCTCGTCGACAAGATGCGCGCGGCGATCCCCGACCTCGCGATCGGCACCGACATCATCGTCGGGTTCCCCGGGGAGACGGAGGACGACTTCGTACAGACGCTCGAGGTGGTGGAAGAGGTGCGCTACGACAGCGCGTTCACCTTCGTCTACTCGCCGCGCGCGGGAACCGAGGCGGCGGCGATGGAAGAACAGGTGCCCCACGAGGTGAAGATCGAGCGCATGGAACGCCTCGTCGAGACGGTTCAGACGATCGCCCGCGAGCGGAACCACGGCCGGGTCGGCCGGGTGGAAGAGGTGTTGGTCGAAGGAGTGTCGCGCACCGATCCGGCGCTGCTCCGCGGCCGGACACGACGCAACACGACGGTCAATTTCGTCGGCACCGCGGCCGCCGGCGAGCTCGTCGACGTGCTGGTCGAGGAAGCGACGTCGATGACTCTGCGCGGAACCCAAACCGTGCCATCACACGCCCTCGTCACACTGGACGCATGCGCGTCCTGATCACCGGCTCCTCGGGCCAGATCGGCACGAACCTCGGCCTGCGGCTGCTCGCCGACGGGCACGGAGTGTTCGGCGTCGACAAGCGAGAGAACCCTTGGACGAAGGCGTTCCCGACGCTGCTTCAAGACCTCGCGGGCCACTACCCGGCGTTCACGGGCGGGATCGGCGGCGTCGAGTACCCCGAGGTCGACCTCGTCGTCCACCTCGCCGCGCATGCCAAGGTGCATCAGCTCGTGCGCGAGCCGCACCGCGCCCTCGAGAACGCGATCATGACCTTCAACGTCCTCGAGTACGCGAGGGCGCTCGGGCTGCCGCTCGTGTTCTCGTCCACACGCGAGGTATACGGCGACGTGCATCGCTTCGAGGAATACGCAGAGGAGGCCGCCGACTTCGCGTACACGGAGAGCCCGTACTCCGCCTCGAAGATCACGAGCGAGGCGTTCATCTACTCGTACGCGCGCTGCTACGGCCTCGACTACCTCGTGTTCCGCTTCTCAAACGTCTATGGACGGTACGACAAT
>JAICUZ010000379.1 GCA_025935595.1 Burkholderiales bacterium | reverse complement strand
TGCCGGATGAAGTCGGTCGACGCGACGCGGTTGATGCCGAGGCGGTGCGCGACCTCGACCGCGACCGTCGACTTCCCGGTCCCGGTCGAGCCGCCGATCATCACGACCACCGGCACGTCGAGCTGCTGGAGCTCGGAAAGCCGCCGGAGCCGGTCGACCGCGCGCTCGCCCTGCAGCTCGCCGAGTACCTCGCGGGCGAGCACGTCGAGCCGTTCGAGCGTCGCCGCCGACTCGCCGGCCTCGGCGAGGTCGACCTCGATCCGCCGCGCGAGCCCGTACGCCTGGTCGGCCGGGACGCCGGTCGCGATCAGCGCGCGTGCCATCAGTCCTTTCGAATACGGCAGGTCCTCGTTGCCGAGCGGCAGCGGCTCGGACTTGCGCGGCTGCGACATCAGGCCACTCCCACCGGGGCCAGCGCCAGCAGCGCATCGTCGTCGACGCCTTCGACGTCGTTCCCTGCGAGCACGACGCGGATGCCACGGGCGAGCGCGTGCGTCGCGACGACGTCGATACCTGCCGCTTTCACCTCGACCAGATACGTGTCGGCATCGACGAGATCGTCGCGCAGGCGCGTGCGGTTCGACAGGTTCGCCGAGACGTGCACGACGTCGGCATCGAGGTGCGCAACATCGGTTGCGCCCGCGGTGAACACCGCGACGCGACCTGCGAGCGGCTCGGTCGGCCGAAGCCGCAGCGCCGGACGCTCGACGACGACGTCGGAGATGAGCCGCCTGTAGGTATCGAGATAGGGATCGCGGTCTGCCCGCCCCGTGACGAGCACGCGCCGGCCCGTTGCGACCGGGGGGACGGCCGAACCGCTGCCGTCGAAGAGCACGAGGTCGGGCTGCAGCTCAGCGGCGAGGCGCGCTCCCTCGGCGACGTTCGAGACGGCGACCCCGCCCGCCAGTCCGCCTCCCGCCCGGCGGCAGCCGATCGTCGGCACGCCCGCGAGCACCGCGATCTCCAGATGGTCGGACGCAGCGTGGCGACCGGCCGCCGAGCGCGCGACGAGCTCCTCCACGGTCGGCGGAGCCTCGACCAGCTCGGGCTCGGGCGGCCCGCCGCGGCCCATCGCGACGACGACAACGCGCCGGTCGCGCGCGAAGAGCCGTGCGAGGTGCGTCGTCACCGCGGTCTTCCCGACACGCTTGCCGGTGCCGATCACCGAGATCGACGGCAGCTCGAACGGCTCGAGCTGCGGCGGGTCGAACCGGAAGTCCGCCCCGACGTACGACAGTCCTGCAGCGAGTGCCCGCGACGCCCACTGGAACCGCTCGACCGGACCGAGCACCGGCTCGTCCGAGAGGTCGAACACGACCTCGGCCGAGCCGAAGCCGTCGACGAGCGGGACGCCGTAGTCGTCGCCACCGCCTTCGCGGAGCTTCTCGGTCCCACCGACGAGGATCGCTCCCTCCCACTCGTACGGGAGCGCTGCGAGCGCGTCGCGCACCACCGGCGGATAGTGCTCACCGTCGATGAGTGCGACGGCGCGGATCACCGCTTCGCGGTCACCTCG
>JAICUZ010000166.1 GCA_025935595.1 Burkholderiales bacterium | reverse complement strand
GATGATGAACTCGTCGAGCGAGAGCGTGAACGCGAAGAGCGCGCCCGCGAAGATCGCCGGCATGATCAGCGGCAGCACGACGTAGCGCAGGCGGCGGTAGGTGTTCGCGCCGAGGTCGGACGCGGCGCGCTCGAGCGCCGGATCGAACCCCTGCAGCCTCGCCGCGACGAGCAGCACGACGAACGGCGTCGTGTAGACCGCCTGGCCGATCACCGCCGTCTGCTCGTTCAGCTGCAGGTGGAACACGTCCGTGAGGAGGACGAGCAGGCTGACGCCGATCAGGAGGCCCGGGATCATGATCGGCAGCGTCATCCCGATCCGGATCCCGCTCCGGAACGGGAGCCGCGACCGGACGAGCGGGAACGCCGCCGCCGTGCCGACGAACGTCGCGATCGCCGTCACCTCCGCCGAGATGCGCAGCGTCGTGAAGAGCGCGTCCTTGATCTGGTAGTCGTGGAAGACCTGCCCGTACCAGTGCATCGTCCAGCCGGTGAACGGGAACGTGCCGTACTGGTTCGCGTTGAAGCTGAACACGACGAGCGTGAGGATCGGCGCGAACAGGAAGATGTAGATGACGACCGCCCAGGATCCGAGCAGGATCCTGACGAGCCGCGCGCGCGGCGAGACGACCTCGAACTCACGCACGGTAGGCGTCCTCCACCTCGAGCGAGCGCCGGAACACGACCAGCAGGACGACGATCAACGCGGCGATCAGCAAGGCAGCCGCGGCACCGCGCGTGTACTGCGCGCCCGTGAAGAAGTTGACGATCAGGTTCCCGATCATCACCCCGCGCTGCCCGCCGACGAGCTGCGGCGCAAGGTACTCGCCGAGGATCGGGATGAAGACGAAGATGACCGCGGTCGTGATGCCCGGCCGGATCTGCGGCAGGAGGATGCGAGTGATCGCCGTCCGCGGCGTCGCACCGAGGTCCATCGCCGCCTTGAACTGGTCCCAGTCGAAGCGCTCGAGCGACGCGTAGAGCGTCAGCACCGCGAACGGGAAGTAGAGGTAGACCAGCACGAGGATCACCGCGGGCCGGTCATAGAGGAAGAACGACAGCGGATGGTCGGTCAAGTGCGTCCACTGCAGGAACCGGTTGATCGCGCCGCCGTCGCCGAGGATGTTCAGCCACGAGTAGACGCGGAGCAGGTAGCTCGTCCAGAACGGGAGGATCACGAGCACGAGCAGCAAGCGCTGCAGGGCGCCGCGGCGCACGTACCGCACGAGCCAGTACGTAAACGGGAACGCGAGCCCGATCGTCAGCGCCGTGGCGAGGGTCGACACCCACACCGTCGCCCACATCGTGTGGATGTAGGTCGAGACGCTGAAGAAGTAGCGGTAGTTGTCGAGCGTCCAGTGGTGGACGACGTTGTAGTCGATCGTCTCCCAGAAGCTGTAGGCGACGATCAGGCCGAGCGGCAGCGCGAAGAACGCGCCGAAGAGCACCAGCGCGGGCAGGAAGCCCGCGTACTGCGCGAGGCGCGCACCGCCTCGAAGGCGGCTCCGCCCCCGCGCCGCGGCGGGGGCGGTTGTCGCCATCCCTTCCATTCGGTCTACCCGAACACCTCGTTGAAGGCGTCCACGTATGCCTGCTCGTCACCGGCCGGGCCCTTGATCGTCATCTTGAGCGCGTTCTCCGGCTCGTTGTAGTACTGCCGCCGGGCGCGGTCGCCGTGCCCGGTGTTGACGAGGATCTTGTAGGCCTGCTCGTTGAACAGCGGCCTACCGTTCGTGATGAAGTTCCTCGCGATCCACTTCGCCTGCTGCATCGAGTTCTCGAACTTGAAGAACGCGTCGTGGTTCTTCGACGCCTTCACGATCTGCTCGGAGTCGATGAAGCCGATCGTTCCTTCCTTCGGGTACGCCGTCTTGACGACCGGGCCGCCCGCGTCCTTGACGCGGTCGTCGGTGCCGAGGTTCGTGATCCCGATCCACGCCGACCCGTCGGCCAGCGCACGCACGACCTCGTTGTTCTGCGAGGCGAGCTTCAAGACGTTCGGCTTGAACTCCTTGAGGAACGCCTTCGCCCGCGAGATCTCCGCCTTCGACATCGAGTACGGCTTCTTCGCCCCGGTCGCGCGGGCGGCGATCGCCATCATGTCGGTCGGGATGTTCTCGAGCGAGATCTTGCCCCTGTACTTCTTGTCGAGCAGGGCATGCCACGAATCGGGCTTCACCTTGACGTACTTCGGGTTGTAGTAGATCTGCACGGTCGACCACGAGAACGGGTAGCCCATGTAGTTCGACCCGTCCTTCCAGAACGGGAACGTCCTCGCGAGCGAGTAGAGCTGCTTCGACGCGGCGATCTCCGAGAGCGGGAAGGAGGTCGTCAGACCGTCCTTGTGGTACTTCGGGACCCAGAGCGCGTCGCCCGACACGATGTCGAACTGCCCGTGGGTCTGCTTGATCTTCAGGTACGCGTCAGCGTTGTCGCTGAACAACGTCGGACGACCCTGGAGGCCGACCGCCTTCGCGACGGCCTTCAGCTGGTCGTTCGCGTAGTGGTCGGACCAGGTGAGCATGTTGAGCGTCGTGCTCTCGATGCGCATGCCCTTCGCGAGCGCCGGGCCGGCGAACGTGAGCCCGAGTGCGCCGGCGGCCCCGGCCTTCAGCAGGTCGGCACGGGAGAGCCGGCCTTCGGTTATCGACACTTAACCCTCCTCTTCACTTGACTGGATCGGTAGAAGCACTGCGTCGTGCGCGTCCCACCAAAGCGCTACCTCCTTGTCCGGGGTGAGTTCACCGGCTGCGATGCGTTCACGACCGAATTGCGCCGCGGTCAGCGGTGCGTCACTTGCGTCGCAGTCGATCGCGACGCGGGTCTCGCTGCCGAGGAACGACGTCTGCACGATCCGCCCCCGGATCGCTCCGTCCGGCGCGTCGGTGGCCGTGAACAGCCGCACCACCTCGGGCCGGACCATCAACGTCGCTCTCGTTCCCCCCTGCCACCCATTCACCGAGCACGGCACGCCACGGCCGTCTTCCAGGCGCGCCGTGCCCGATTCCGTCGAGACGTCGAGGAAGTTCGACTCGCCGATGAAGTCCGCGACGAAGCGCGACTGCGGTCGGTAGTAGATCTCGCTCGGCGTCCCGATCTGCTGGATCGCCCCCTCCGACATGACGGCGATGCGGGTGGCCATCGACATCGCCTCCTCCTGGTCATGCGTCACATAGACGAACGTGGTGCCGACGTCGCGATGAATCTGCGCGAGCTCGATCTGCAGGCGATGCCGCAGCTTCAGGTCGAGCGCGCCGAGCGGCTCGTCGAGCAGGAGCACCGCCGGCCGGTTGACGAGCGCACGCGCCACCGCGACACGCTGTTGCTGCCCGCCCGACAGCTGCCCCGGGACGCGGCCGCCGAACTCCTGCAGCCCGACGAGTTGCAGCGCCTCCTCGATGCGCCCGCGCGACTCCGACGCCGGGACGCGGGCCATCTTGAGGCCGAAGCCCACGTTGTCGGCGACCGTCATGTGCGGGAACAGCGCATACGACTGGAAGACGGTGTTGACGCGCCGCCGGTGCGGCGGCAGCGTCTCGACCCGCTCGTCGCGGATCCAGATCTCGCCGGCCGACGGGTTGACGAACCCGCCGATCAGGTTCAGCGTCGTCGTCTTCCCGCAGCCGGAGGGGCCGAGCAGGCAGAAGAACTCGCCCTCGCCGATCTCGAGGTTCGTCGGACGTACCGCCACCTGGGTGCCGTAGTGCTTCGAGACGTCGACTAGCCGGATCGCGGCCGGGCTCGTCATCGCGGGCACCCGCACGAGCCGCGGACGATCAGCCGCACGTCGAATCTCAGGTCGCGCGCTCCCGGCTCGTCGTCGCCCATCGCCTCCACGAGCAGCGACGCGGCCGCCTCGCCGACCTCGCGCGGCCGATACGTGACCGCGGTGAGTGGCGGATCGAGGAGCTCGGCGAAGTACGCGTCGTCGAACGCTGCGAGCGCAAGGTCGTCCGGGATACGCACGCCGCGCTCGCGACACGTGAGCATCGCTCCCAGCGCAAGCTCGACACTCGATGCGACAAGCGCAGTCGGCGGCTCCTCGAGCGCGAGGAGCTCGTGTGTTGCGTGCGTCCCCTCGTGGAGGCTCCACTCGCGGCCGGCGATCCCCGCGATCGTGACGTGCGGTTCGTGCCGCGCCATCGCCGCCTCGAACGCCGCACGGCGCTCGAAGCCGCTCGTCTCGGACGGCGACCCGGCGAGCAGCCCGATGCGCCGGTGGCCGTGCTCGACGAAATGGTCGACGAGCAGGTCGATGCCGGCGTAGTTGTCGAGGATCACGCTGCCTTCGCCACTCCCGACGATCGAGCTGTCGAAGAACACGCACGGCACCCGCCCACCGGTCACTTCCTCGAATCGCTCGCGGCCGAGGCCGACGGTCGAGACGAGCAGACCGTCGACGCGGTGCGCGAGCAGCGTCTGCAGCGCCTCGATCTCGCGGTCGGCGGATTGCTCGCAGTCCATCAGCAGCGTGCGATAGCCCGCGTCGTGCAGCGTCGTCTGGGCGCCCTTGAGCGCTGCCGCGTAGAACGGGCTGGAGACGTCGGGCACCACGAAGCCGACCGTGTGCGTCGTCGACGTGCGAAGCGAGCGGGCGAGCTGCGAGGGCTGGAACTGGAGGGCGCGTGCGGCGTCGGCGACTGCGGCGCGCGTCTGGTCGGACAGCTCACCGCGGCCGTTCAGGGCGCGCGAAGCCGTCGACGCCGAAACGCCTGCTCGCCTCGCGACATCCGCGAGGGTAACGACGTGGCCGTTCTGCAAACGGTTGCGCAAGCGATTGCGACGCTGTCATAGTCACGTTCGCGGTGTCAAGGGTGAGACTCGGAGTGGCGGGCCTCGGCGGGATGGGCATCGTCCACGCCCGCAACGCGCGGCGGCTGCCGGGCGCGGAGCTCGTGGCCGTCGCGTCCACCCGCCGGGAGCAGGCAGTTTCCGTCGCGCAGGAGCTCGGGGCGCGCGCGTGCAGCTACGAGGAGCTGTTCGCGGCCCCGGACGTCGACGCGGTCGTGGTCGCGGCGCGCTCGATCGATCATGCTGCTCGCGCCTGCGAGGTGCTCCGAGCCGGAAAGCACCTGTTCCTCGAGAAGCCCGGCGCGACGACGCTCGAAGGCCAGTCCGCCGTGCGTGCGGCGGCGGCCGCGGCGGGCACGGTGGTGCAGGTCGGCTACCACCGGCGGTTCGACTCGCGCTGGCAGGAGGCGAAGGCGCGCATCGAGGCGGGCGACATCGGACGGCCGCTGATGGTGGTGGGCGTCGCGCGCGACGTCCGGACGCCGGAGCCGGAGGATCCGGTTCCCGCCGGCGGCTTCCTGCTCGACATGGCGTCGCACGACTACGACGCGGCGTGCTGGTTCCTCGGCCAGGAGCCGGTCGAGGTGCACGCAGCCCGGCAGAGCTCGGTGTACCCGGAGCTCGAGGCGATGGGCGACCTCGACAACGCGGCGGTGACGGTGCGCTTCGACGGCGGCGGGATCGCGGCGCTGCACATCTCCCGCACGTGCCCGTGGGGCCACGACGTGCGGACTGAGGTGGTCGGCGACGAGGGATCGATCTTCGTCGGCGAGCCCGCACCGGGCCGCGTTGCGACGCGGGCGGACGCAGCCGGGTTCCCGCAGGATTACCGCGAGCTGTTCACGGACGCGTACGTCGGCGAGCTGGAGGCGTTCGTGGCGACGGTCGCGGGGCGTGCGCCGTCGGGTGCGGGCCTCGACGACGACCGGCGCGCGGTCGCCGTGGGCGTCGCCGCGCGCGCGAGCGCGGTCGCCGGGCAGCCGCTCGCCGTCGGCACCGACTGGCCCTGGCCCTAGCCGAGCAGCAGTGCGAAAAGGTGTCTGACACCAAGGGTGTCAGACACCAAGCACGGCTTTTACGCTGTGATTGACCTGTGATCACGACTGTGCTATATCTGGGATGACGACGACCGCGAGGTGGATTCGAATGTCGACAGCTGCGAGGCCCGACCTTCCGGCACATGCCGAGGCAGTTCGCCTTCCGTTTAGCGAGCTCGTGATGGAGTTGCGGGCGCTCCTCGGCGCGCGGCTAGTTGCCTATCTGGCATCCGTCCGCGAAACCAGGGCGGTCAATCAATGGAGCGAGGGGAGCAGAGAGACTGACGCTGAGACGGTGCGGCGCCTTCGCGATGCGTTCGTAATCGCCAAGATGCTC
>JAICUZ010000220.1 GCA_025935595.1 Burkholderiales bacterium | reverse complement strand
GAGCGTGACGAGATCCGCGCTCATTTTCCGCTCCGGCGCCGCGCAGGTCGGCGCCTGCGCTCTTTGGTGAGCTCCGTCGAGCCTACGCTCACGCCAGAATCTCCAGCCCGGGGTGATGCCGGTGCGCGTCGAGCGGTGAGACGATCCCTTCGAGCGACGACTCGCCGCCGTACGGGCAGCAGCCTTGCTCGACGTGCGCGACGAACTCGCTGCGCCACTTCGTCAGATAGCTGTGAACCGGGTACACCGCGAAGTCGCCGAGCGCGCAGAGCGAGCGGCCGAGGATCCGTGAGCCGACGTTGTCGAGCAGGTCGAGGTCGGAGAGCTCGGCTTCGCCCGCTTCGATCTTCTCGAGCAGCTGTACCATCCAGCGCGTGCCTTCGCGGCACGGCGTGCACTTGCCGCACGACTCGTGCATGTAGAACTTCGTCGAGCGCAGTGCGAGCTGCACGATGCAGCAGCGATCGTCGACGATGATCAGCGACGCGGCGCCGAAGAACGTGCCGATCTTGCCGAGCGAGTCGTAGTCGAGCGGCACGTCGATCTCGTCCGGCGACAGCGCGGGAACGGACGAGCCGCCCGGGATGACGCACTTCAGCTCGCGGCCGTCGGCGACGCCCCCGGCGAGGTCGTAGATCAGCTCGCGCATGGGCGTGCCGAGCTCGAGCTCGTAGTTCCCGGGACGCGCGATGTTGCCGGAGATCGAGAAGATCGCCGTGCCGGGCGAGCTTTCGACGCCGATCTTCGCGAACTCGGCGGCGCCGAGCTCCATGATCGTCGGCACCGTCGCGATCGTGCAGACGTTGTTGATCTGCGTCGGCGCGTCGTAGAGGCCCTGCACCGGCGGGAACGGCGGCCGGGGCCGCGGCTGGCCGCGTTTTCCTTCGAGTGCGTCGAGCAGCGCCGTCTCCTCGCCGCAGATGTAGGCGCCGGCGCCGCGGTGCACCGTGATGTCGACGTCGCCGAAGAGGTTCGCGGCGCGCGCCTCGTCGACGGCGGCCTGCAGGATCTCGTACTCGGTCAGGTACTCGCCGCGGATGAAGATGTAGACGTCGCGGCACTCGATCGCGTGCGCTGCGATCAGGCAGCCTTCGATCAAGCGGTGGGGCGCGAGCGCCATGACCTGGCGATCCTTGAACGCGCCCGGCTCCGACTCGTCCGCGTTGACGACGAGGTACTTCGGCTTCGGGCTCGACCGGTCGATCAGCGACGCCTTGCGGCCCATCGGGAAGCCGGCGCCGCCCCGGCCGCGGAGGTTCGCGGCCTGCAGCTCGGCGATCAGGTCGTCGGAGGTCATCGCGCGCGCCTTCGGCACCCCTGCGTACCCGCCGATCGCCTGATACTGCGCGAGCTTCGTCAGGTCGCGGTCGTCCGTGCCTTTCAGCAGCACTTCACGAACCGGCACGGAGCTCCTCGACGATCGCGGGGACGTCGTCCGGCCCCACGAACTGGCGGTAGCGGTGGTCGACCGCGACGACCGTCGCGTACCCGCAGCCGCCGAGGCACTCGACGGTGCGGAACGTGACCTCGCCGTCCCCGGTCGTCTCGCCCGGCGCGACGCCGAGCTCCGACGCGAACGCGTCGACGACGCGCTGCGCGCCGGCCAGCGCGCACGAGAGGTTCGTGCACACCTCGACGAGATGCGTCCCCACGGGCGCGAGGTGGTACATGTCGTAGAAGGTCGCGACCGCCTTGCAGTACGCCGGCGTCACCTCGAGTGCGTCGGCCACTTCGCGGAGCGCGTCGGGCGAGAGCCAGCCGTGCTCCTCCTGCGCAAGGCGGAGCGCGTGCAGCGTCGCGCTGCGCGAGCCCTCCGGGTACTTCGCGCGCTCGGCCTGGATCGCCTCGTACAAGCCGTTTCCCGCTCCGGCGCCGCGCATGTCGGCGCCTCCGCTCCCGGCCGGCTCCGTCGAGCCTACGCCGGTCATCTGTCGACTTCTCCCATCACGGTGTCGAGCGAGCCGACGATCGCGATCATGTCCGCGATCAGCGCGTCCTTCATCAACGTCGCGGTCGCCTCCAGCGCGACGAAGGACGGAGCGCGGAACTTGACGCGCCACGGCCTGGGGCCGCCGTCCGAGCAGATGTAACAGCCGAGCTCGCCGCGCGGGGACTCGATCGCGTAGTAGACCTCGCCTTCGGGGACGCGGAAGCCTTCGGTGACGATCTTGAAGTGATGGATCAGCGACTCCATCGAGGTGTGCAGCTCGTGTCGCGGCGGCAGGACGACCTTGCGGTCGTCCGCGATCCACGGCTCGCCGTCCATCTGCTCGAGCCGGTCGAGGCACTGCTCGACGATCCGCACCGACTGGCGCATCTCGTCCATGTGCACGCGGTAGCGCGCGTACACGTCGCCCGCCTGGTAGACGGGGACGCCGAAGTCGACCATCCCGTACGCGAGGTACGGCTCGCTCTTGCGCAGGTCCCAGTCGACGCCCGAGCCGCGGAGCACAGGGCCGGACTGGCCGAGTGCGATCGCGTCCTCCGCCGACAACAGCCCGATCCCCTCGGTGCGCTCGAGCCAGATCTTGTTGCGCGAGAGGAGCGTCTCGTAGTCGTCGACCGCCCGCGGCATCCAGTCGCAGAACTTGCGGCATTCGGGATAGAAGCCGCGCGGGATGTCTTCGGCGAGCCCGCCGACCTGGAAGTACCGCGTGTGCATGCGGTAGCCGGCCACGAGCTCGAACAGGTCGAGGATCTGCTCGCGCTCGCGAAACGCGTACCAGAACATCGAGATCGCGCCCAGCTCCAGCGCGGACGTGCCGATCCAGACGAGGTGCGAGTGGATGCGGTTCAGCTCGTTGAGGAGCGTGCGCATCCAGGTCGCTTTCGGCGGGATCTCGAGCTCGAGCAGCTTCTCGACAGCACCGACGAAGACGTATTCGTTGTTCTGGAAGGAGACGTAGTCGATGCGCTCGGGGTACGTGATGCCCTTCCACCACGTCTTGTGCTCCATGTTCTTCTCGAAGCCCGTGTGCAGGTAGCCGACCACCGCTTCGACGCCGGTCACGTCCTCGCCGTAGAGGTCGACGACCAGCCGAAGCACGCCGTGTGTCGACGGATGGTTCGGCCCGAAGTTGATCGTCAGGACGTCGCCCGTCGCCATCATCTCGGGCGTCGTCGCCAGCACCGTCGGGGTCGGGCTCGGGATCCGCGTGCCCGTGTAGATCGGGTGCCGCGACGTCAGCGTTCTCGGCGCGGTCGTCGTCATTCTTCGCCCGAGAACCGCACCGGCTCACCGCCGAGCGGATAGTCCTTGCGGAGCGGGTGCCCGTCCCAGTCGTCGTCGAGCAGGATCCGTTTCAGGTTCGGGTGCTCGTCGATCGCGATTCCCATCAGGTCGAAGGCCTCGCGCTCGTGGAAGTCCGCCGTCGGCCACACGGGGATGACGCTCTGAATGCGCTCGCCCTCGTCGAGCCACACCTGGACGCGGAGCCGCCGCGTCCGCTCGGAGATCGAGAGGAGGTGGTAGTTCATCGCGAAGCGCTTCGGCTTCCCCGCCGGCACGGCCTGATAGCCCTGCGTCATCGGCGTGTTCAGGTCACGCCCGCTCGCCGTGCCGAGGTAGCCCGACACGCCTGCGCCGGCCCAGCCGAGGTAGTCGACGGCGGTGATGTCGGAGAGGAAGTTGAAGCCGTGCTCGTCGCGAAGCGTCGCGGCCGCGGAAAGCAGCTCCGCGGGCTCGACGACCACCGTCGTCTCGCCGACCTGCGTGCGCTCCTCGACAAAGCCGGGCAGCGCGTCCCAGTCGCTCACGACGCGACGCTCCGCAGTTCGTACGCCGGCGGCACGCCGGCCTTGACGGCCTCGTGCAGCCGGACGATCCCCTCGATCAGCTGGTCGGGCCGCGGCGGGCACCCGGGCACGTACATGTCGACCGGGACGATCTTGTCGACCGATTGCACGATCGCGTAGTTGTTGAACATCCCGCCCGACGACGCGCAGGCGCCCATCGCGATCACCCACTTGGGCTCGAGCATCTGGTCGTAGATCTGGCGCAACGGCGCGGCCATCTTGTGCGCGACGCGGCCGGACACGATCAGCAGGTCCGCCTGGCGTGGCGAGCCGCGGAACGGCTCCATGCCGAACCGCGCGATGTCATAGCGTGCGCCGACGATCGACATCATCTCGATCGCGCAGCAGGCGAGACCGAACGTGTCGGGCCACATCGAATTGGTCTGCGCCCAGGCGACAGCCTTCGAAAGGGTGGTCAGCCCGACCTTCTGCTCGAGGTCGGCGACCTCTTGCTCGAAGGCCGACGCCTTCGTCGGCATCAGGAGCCGCTCGGACTGGAGGCCGTAGCTTCGGAGCGGCTTCTCTAGCGCCACTCGAGCGCTCCCTTCCGCCAGATGTAGACGTAGGCAACGAGCAGGATGATCAGGAAGACGAGGAACTCGAAGAACCCGAACCACGCGAGCTCGTGGAGGATCACCGCGAGCGGATACAGGAACACGATCTCGATGTCGAAGAGGATGAAGAGCATCGCCGTCAGGTAGAAGCTGACGGTGAAGCGCTGCTGCTTCGGCG
>JAICUZ010000375.1 GCA_025935595.1 Burkholderiales bacterium | reverse complement strand
GATGCTGGAAGGCCCGCGACGAGTGCGCCGAGGCCCCCGGCCCCGAGCTCGTCGACCGCGGCCAGGGCCACCCGGTGGCCTGCCTGTTCCCCGACGAGCCCGAGCAGGTTGGGCTTGTGGAACTAGATCCATGAGCGACGTGGAGCGGTTTCGCGGGACCGCCCTTCGCTACACTGCGACGCCTCGTCGGAGTGGCGGAATCGGCAGACGCGCTAGCTTGAGGGGCTAGTGCCCGCAAGGGCGTGGGGGTTCAAGTCCCCCCTCCGACACCAGCAAAGCCGGCCGCGTTGGCCGGCTTTCGGCGTTCTCAGGCCCGCGTCATCCGACGCGACCTCGTCGGCAGTCATGTTCGGGTCGAGCGTCTCGAGGTCGGCTGCGACTGCGATCGGCGGGAACAGTAGCCAGGCCCTCTCGGGCGGGTCGCGCGCCGCACAGAACACCGTGGATGGTCCACGTGCACGCATGGTCGCCAGCCGTGGTGAACAAGATCTCCGATGCGCTCCTCGGGGCCACCGGAAGAGAAGCGCTTGTCGGAGCGATGGACGATCCATCCACAGGCGTTGATGACGTAAAGCCATCTGTAGGCTCACCGCCCGTGCCTGGCCTTCCGGTCCTTCTCGATGGCGTCGGCTTCGGAGAGGCTCCGCGCTGGCACGACGGTCGGTTGTGGTTCTCCGACTTCCATCGGCATGCGGTGTCGAGCGTCGACGACGGTGGATCACGTCGCGTGGAGCTCGAGATCGATGAGCCTCCGAGTGGCCTGGGTTGGTTGCCCGATGGCCGTCTCCTCGTGGTCGCGATGGAGTCACGACGCGTACTACGCGTGGAGCACGACGGCCACGTCGTCACCCATGCCGACCTGTCATCAATCGCGACTGGCAACTGCAACGACATGGTGGTGGCGTCCGACGGCACCGCGTACGTGGGGAACTTCGGCTTCGACCTCAACACCGGCGAGCCGCGGCGTGCGACTGTGCTCGCTCGGGTCACAGCGGGGGGTGACGTGTCGGTGGCAGCCGACGGGTTCGAGTTCCCGAACGGCAGCGTCATCACCCCCGACGGCCGTACGCTGATCGTCGGCGAGACGATGGCTCGACGCGTGACCGCTTTGACGATCGCCCCCGACGGCGCGCTCCACGGCCGTCGCGTGTGGGCGGAGCTCGGCGACGTCATGCCCGATGGGTGCACGCTCGACGCAGAGGGCGCGATCTGGTTTGCCGACGCGGGGAGCAGTGTCGTCGTCCGGATCCGCGAAGGTGGAGCGGTCCTCGATCGGATCGACGCGGGCCAGCGGACGTTCGCGTGCGCGCTGGGCGGCGACGACGGTCGCACGCCCGATCCTGATGCTGACCGCCAAGGACGACGAGGTAGACAAGATCGTCGGGCTGGAGGTCGGCGCCGACGACTACATGACCAAGCCGTTCAGCATGCGAGAGCTGTTGGCGCGAATCCGGGCGATGCTGCGGCGGTCGCGGATGGTCCAGCAGGCCAGCGAATCGGATGGCGCGCAGGCCGTGCGGTCTGGCGACCTCGAAGCCGACCCGCTGCAGCGGCGGGTGACGCTGGGCGAGAG
>JAICUZ010000195.1 GCA_025935595.1 Burkholderiales bacterium | reverse complement strand
TGCTGCAGGGCGAGTGGTGGCCGTTCCTCTTTCCCGGCCTCGCGCTCGTGATCACGGTGCTTGGCCTGACGCTGATCCTGGCGGGCATCGACGAGGTCTCGAACCCGCGCCTTCGCAACGAGGTGCGGACGCGTCGCCATCTGCTGCGTGCCCTCGTGCTCCCGGGTAAGCGAGCATGACCTTGGCGTTCTCCGTCACGCCCGACGCTCCGGCCGAGCGGGTGACGCCCGTCGTCGAGCTCGAGAACCTCGTTGTCGACTACGTGACGCGCACGCGCACGATTCGGGCGGTCGACGGCGTCTCGCTTTCGATCGGCGCCGGCGAGATCGTCGGCCTCGCCGGCGAGTCCGGCTGCGGCAAGAGCACGCTCGGCAACGCGGTGATGCAGATCCTGCGCCCGCCGGCGCAGATCACCAGCGGCCGTGTGCTGTTCGGCGGCGAGAATGTCGTCGAGCGCCGCCGCGAGGAGCTGCGCAAGTTTCGGTGGCGGAACGTGTCGATGGTGTTCCAGAGCGCGATGAACGCGCTCAACCCGGTCATGCGGACCGGCGATCAGTTCGTCGACATGATCCGCGCGCACGAGCGTGTGTCGAAGCACGATGCGCTCGAGCGCGCAGGCGACCTGCTCGAGCTCGTCGGCATCGACCGGCGGCGCCTCCGCGCATATCCCCACGAGCTCTCCGGCGGAATGCGCCAGCGCGTCGTGATCGCGATGGCACTCGCGTTGCGCCCCGAGCTCGTGATCATGGACGAGCCGACGACCGCCCTCGACGTCGTCGTTCAGCGCGAGATCTTGCAGCAGATCCGCGAGCTGCAGACCGAGCTCGGGTTCGCGGTGCTCTTCATCACACACGACCTCTCGCTGCTGCTCGAGCTCGCGCACCGGGTGGCGATCATGTACGCGGGCGAGATCATCGAGGAAGCTCCCGCCGCACGGCTGCGCGACGAGCCGCGCCATCCGTACACCGTCGGCCTCCTCGGCTCGTTCCCGCCGCTGCACGGCCCGGTCGAGCGCCTGACCGGCATCCCTGGCGCCCCGCCCGATCTCGCAGCGCCGCCGTCGGGTTGCCGGTTTCACCCGCGCTGCCCGCACTGCACGCGGGACGACCAGGCGCTCTACGCGCGCCAGATCGGCGAGCGGCCGCTGCTGCGCGTGATCGCCGACGAGCATCGCGTCGCCTGCCATCGGGTGACCGCATGACCGCCATCCTCGAAGTGCGTGGGCTCTCGAGGCAGTTCCGGTCGGGCGGGCTCCTGCGTCCGTCGCGCCTGCACGCGGTCGACGACGTCACGTTCGCGCTACGGCCGGGACGCATCACGGCGCTCGCCGGCGAGAGCGGCAGCGGGAAGAGCACGGTCGCCCGCTTGCTGCTCCGTCTCCTGACACCGTCGAGCGGCGAAGTGCTGTTCGCGGGCCGCAACGTCGCCCGCGACCGCCGGAGGCGCGACGTCCTTCGCTACCGCAAGCACGTGCAGATGATCTTCCAGGATCCGTTCGGCTCGCTCAACCCTGCGAAGACCGTTCGCGCGCACCTCGAGCGGCCGCTGCGGATCCACGGCATCGCCGGTCGGCGCGACGCGAAGGCGAGAGTGGACACGCTGCTCGAGACCGTCGGCCTGGTTCCCGTTGCGAGCATCGCGGACAAGTACCCACACGAGCTGTCGGGCGGGCAGCGGCAGCGCGTGGCGATCGCGCGCGCCCTCGCCGCGAACCCGAAGGTCGTGATCGCCGACGAGCCGATTTCGATGCTCGACGTCTCGATCCGCATCGGGATCCTCAACCTGATGCGCGACCTGAAGGAGCTCGAGATCGCGTTCCTCTACGTCACGCACGACCTCGCGAGCGCCCGCTATGTCGCGGACGACATCCTCGTCATGTACGCGGGCCAGATCGTCGAGCAGGGCCCGGTCGACGAAGTGCTCGCGAACCCGCTGCATCCGTACACGCGACTCCTGATCGCATCCGTCCCGGACGGCGAGCGCAACCTCGAACCGATCGAGATCCGCAAGGGAACTGCTGCGGCCGCGGTCGACCCCGCACCCGGCTGCCGCTTCGTCGATCGCTGCCCGCTCGCGATCGCGGTCTGCCGGCAGACGACGCCGGAGCTGGTCGAAGCCGAGCCCGGCCGCATCGCACGCTGCCACGTCACCGCACCCCGTCAACGAGAGGACGTTCATGCCCAACCTGCCGCTTAGCGCGTTCCCCGCCGACTTCGTGTGGGGCACCGCGACCGCCGCGTTCCAGATCGAAGGCGCCGTCACCGAGGACGGCCGTGGTGAGAGCGTCTGGGATCGCTTCTGCGCGACACCCGGCAAGGTCCGCAACGGCGACAACGGCGCGATCGCGTGCGACTTCTACCACCGCTACCGCGACGACATCGCGCTCATGCGCGAGCTCGGCATCGACGCGTTTCGTCTCTCGATCGCGTGGCCGCGGATCATCCCCGGCGGTCGCGGGCCTGTGAACGAGAAGGGGCTCGACTTCTACGACCGCCTGATCGACGAGCTGCTCGGCAACGGGATCACGCCGTACGTGACGCTCTTCCACTGGGACACGCCGCAGCCGATCGAGGACGAGGGCGGCTGGCCGGTCCGCAGCACGGTCGATGCGTTCGGCGCGTACGTCGAGGCGGTCGCCGGCCGGCTCGGCGACCGCGTCGGCCACTGGATCACACACAACGAGCCGTGGGTCGTCGCGTGGGTCGGGCACGGCTGGGGGCATCACGCGCCGGGCCGGACGTCGGAGGCGGACGCGCTCGCGACCGCGCACCATCTGCTCCTGTCCCACGGGCGTGCCGTGCAGATCCTGCGCGAGCTGTCGCCGAAGTCCGAGGTCGGGATCACGCTCAACCTCGACTACGCGTATGCCGCCGGCGACGACGACGGCGACGAGCAGGCCGCAGCATGGGTCGACGGCTTTCATAACCGCTGGTTCCTCGACCCGATCTTCAAGGGCGCCTATCCGGCAGACATGGTCGAGGCGTGGCGCGACGTCCTGCCGGCGATCGAGGACGGCGACCTGGAGACGATCTCCGGGCCGATCGACTTCCTCGGCGTCAACAACTACACCTCGCCGCTCGTTGCGGCGGACACCGACGGGAGCCGCTCGCGGATCGTGCGGCGCGCCGACGTCGACCGCACCGACATGGGGTGGGAGGTCGTGCCCGACGGGCTCCGCGACGTCCTGCTGCGGCTCGCGCGCGACTATTCGCCGAAGGGCATCTACGTGACCGAGAACGGCGCGGCCTACCCCGACGTCCGCGGCCACGACGGCTCGGTCGGCGACCCCGAACGGCAGTCGTACTTCGAGGGCTACATCGGCGCGGCGGCAGAGGCGGCCGCGTCCGGCGTTCCGCTCAAGGGCTACTTCGCGTGGTCGCTGCTCGACAACTTCGAGTGGGCTTGGGGCTACTGGAAGCGGTTCGGGCTCGTCTACGTGGACTTCGCCACACTCGAGCGCGTGCCGAAGGGCAGCTTCTACTGGTATCGCGACCTGATCGCCGCGCAGCGGGCACAGGGGCAGGACACGGACGACGCATACGCCGTGGCGTAGGATCGCCCGGATGGAGTGGGAGCGGGGGTTCACGCGGAGCCAGCTCGTGCAGCGCGGTGCTCGAGCTGCCCTCGCCGGCTCGCTGCTCGGCGGCGTCGACGTGCTTGCGCGGGCGGGCGACGCGTTCGGTGCGGAGTCGGCAAGCGACACGCGGCATTTCGTGTCGCGCCCCGACCTTCGGCCGCCGACGCTCACGGTTATGCGCCACGGCAAGACTGCGCCGGGCCATCTGTTCCTCGCGCCGTCGTCCGGGCCGGGCCAGCGCGGTGTATTGATCGCCGACGAGGCCGGTGAGCCGGTCTGGTTCCTGCCGACGACACCGCAGACCGCGATGAACTTCCGCACCGGCGTCTACCACGGCAAGCCCGTGCTTACGTGGTGGGAGGGGAAGGCGGAGAGCGGCCTCGGCACCGGTACGCATGTGATCCTCGACGAC
Source organism: Burkholderiales bacterium (assembly GCA_025935595.1). Classification (GTDB taxonomy): domain Bacteria; phylum Actinomycetota; class Thermoleophilia; order Gaiellales; family Gaiellaceae; genus PALSA-600. Next base: position 1,178 of record JAICUZ010000195.1, on the reverse strand, counting down.
TCGTATCGCGTGGTCGCGCGCGTGCCGGCCGGAAATGGGCGGCAGTCCGACCTGCACGAGTTCCTGATCACGCCCGAGAACACGGGGCTGATCACGAGCTACGTCGTTCGCGACGCGGATTTGACCTCGATCGGCGGCCCGTCGAACGGCAAGGTGATCGGCGGGCTGGTGCAGGAGATCGCACTCCCCAGCGGGCGCGTGCTGTTCGAGTGGAACAGCCTCGACCACGTCGACATCGCCGAGACGCATGCGCCGTGGATGGGCCACCCACTCGACTACTTCCACATCAATTCGATCGATCTCACGCCCGACGGCGGGTTGCTCGTCTCCGCGCGCAACACGTGGGCCGTCTACAAGATCAGCCGCCGCACCGGCGAGGTGCGCTGGCGTCTCGGCGGCAAGCGCAGCGACTTCAAGATGGGGAAGGGGACCGTGTTCGCGTGGCAGCACGACGCGCGTCACCAGGGTCACAACCGCATCACGATCTTCGACGACGGCGCGATGCCGCAGGTCGAGCCGCAATCGCGCGGGCTTGTGATCCAGCTCGACCAGAAGTCGGCTACCGCCCGGCTCCTGCGCAAGTACGTCCATCGGCCGAACCGGATCGTCTCGCGCTTCATGGGGAACATGCAGGCACTCGACAACGGCAATGTGATGATCGGCTGGGGCAGCGAGCCGTACTTCACCGAGTTCGGCCCGAACGGCGAGGTGGCACTCGACGTACGGCTGCCGAAGGGCGGGATGAACTACCGCGCGTTCCGGTTGCCGTGGCATGGGCGCCCGTCCGTGCCGCCGGCCGCCGTCTATCGCTACCGGCACGGCCAGGGGACGGTGTACGTGTCGTGGAACGGCGCGACCGAGGTTGCGTCCTGGCGCCTCGAGTCCGGACCGCGGGCCGGCGCGCTTCGTGCCGGCAGTGCCGTCGGACGGAAGGGCTTCGAGACCGCGCTGCGCACGACGCCGGGCGACAAGTACGCGCGCGCGGTCGCGCTCGACGCGTCCGGGCACGTGCTCGGCAGGTCGAAGGCGATCCGCGTCTAGATGGTTGATCGATAAATGCGGTCGTCGCGGGGAGGGTCTGCACCAAGCAGTGTGGCTGGCTCGACCGGGGTCAAGGCCGGTGGGCCTTGGCGCCGGGCGAGACGGGCGCAATGCGCAGTGTGCAGGCCCCCAGCCGC
>JAICUZ010000088.1 GCA_025935595.1 Burkholderiales bacterium | reverse complement strand
GTGATGATGCGCGGCCCGCGGAACTGGGCGGTCGCGGTGCGCAAGCCAGACGGCGAGATTGCGCACGTCGCCAAGTCGATCGACCCTCTGATGGCACGGCACTGGGCGCTTCGCCTGCCGATCGTCCGCGGCGTCGTCGCGCTCGGTGAGAGCCTCTCGATCGGGTTCCGCGCCCTCAGCGTCTCGGCGAACTACGCCGCACAGGACGAGGCGGAGGGTGACGGCGAGCCGGTGGAGCTCGGGCGCTGGGCGCTTGCGTTCGCGTTCCTGGTCGCGATCGGGTTCGCGGTGATGATCTTCAAGGTCGGCCCCGCGCTGATCACCGACCTGCTCCCGATCTCGAGCGGCGGCTGGTTCGTGCTCGTCGAAGGCGTGATCCGCGTGACCGTCTTCGTCCTTTACCTGACGATCCTCTCGTTCATCCCGTCGCTCCGCCGCGTGTTCCAGTACCACGCCGCCGAGCACAAGGCGATCAACGCCTACGAAGCGGGCGAGGAGCTCAAGCCGGAGATCGCGCAGCGCTACTCGCTCATCCACCCGCGCTGCGGCACCGCCTTCCTGCTCTGGGTGATGGTCGTCAGCGTGTTCGTCTACGCGCTCCTCGGCCGGCCCGTGTGGTACTGGCTGATCGTCAGCCGCATCGTTCTCCTGCCGGTGATCGCCGGGATCGCCTACGAGCTGATCCGCTTCGCGGGGAAGCACTCCGACAACCGCGCGCTGATGACGATCCTCTCGCCCGGGCTCTGGCTGCAGCGACTCACGACCCGCGAGCCGTCGCTCGACCAGCTCGAGGTGTCGATCCGCGCGTTGCGGGAAGTGCTTGAGCTCGAGGGCCGGCTCCAGCCGGCCGACCGGCGAGTGGAGGTGATGGCCTGATGGCGACTGAGCGCAGTGGAAGCGCGGTGTGGCAGGGCGACCTGATGAACGGCAGCGGCACGATCGCGGAGGCTCCGACCGGCGCGTTCGGGCCACTCGATGTCTCGTGGGCCGCGCGGGCCGAAGACGCGGACGGGAAGACGAGTCCCGAGGAGCTGCTCGCCTCCGCCTGGGCCGCCTGCTTCGCGATGGCGCTCTCGAACGACCTCGCGAAGGGTGGAAACCCGCCCGAGAAGCTCGAGGCGTCCGCAACGGTCACGTTCCAGCCGGGAGAGGGGATCACAAAGGGCGTGCTGTCGGTTCGGGGCACGGTGCCGGGAATGGACGAGAGCGCGTTCAAGGACGCGGCCGAAGGGGCCAAGGAGAATTGCCCGGTCTCGAAGGCGCTCGCCGGCATCCCCGACGTGACGCTCGAAGCCAGTCTCGCCGCGTAGCTACCGTGCGCTCCTCGTGGCCGCACTCGACGACCTGATCACGGAGCTCGAACGCTCCTACACCGAGACGCGCGATCGCATGTCCGACCCCGCCGTCTACAACGACCACCGCGAGGCGGCCGAGGTCGGCCGACGCCTCAAACAGCTCGAAGGCCCGTACGCACTCGCCCAACAGTGGCGGCAGGCGCAGGCGGATCTCGCAGCGGCGCGCGGCGACTCGGAGCTCGCGGAGATGGCCGGCGACTACGAAGCCGAGGTCGCACGGCTCGAGGAGGAGCTGAAGCTCGCGCTCGCCGAGCGCGATCCCGCCGACGAGAAGGACGTGATCATCGAAGTGCGCCAGGGGGTCGGCGGCGACGAGGCAGCGCTCTGGGCGGACGAGCTGCAGCGCATGCTCCAGCGGTACGCCGAGCAGCGCGGGTTCAAGTTCGAGCAGCTCGAAGCCACGGCGAACGACGGCGGCGGCCTCAAGGAAGCGGTGTTCGCGATCAAGGGCGACGGCGCGTACTCCGTTTTCAAGTTCGAGGGCGGGACGCATCGGGTGCAGCGCGTCCCCGCGACCGAGTCGGCAGGCCGCATCCACACCTCGACTGCCACCGTCGCCGTCATGCCGGAGGCGGAAGACGTCGATGTCGAGATCGACGAGAACGACCTGAAGATCGACGTGTACCGCTCGTCGGGGCCGGGCGGCCAGTCGGTCAACACGACCGACTCGGCGGTGCGCATCACGCATCTCCCGACCGGCATCGTCGTCGCGATGCAGGACGAGCGATCGCAGCTCCAGAACCGCGAGAAGGCGATGCGCGTGCTTCGCGCGCGCATCTACGAGGCGGAGCGCGAGCGTCAGGCCGCCGAGCAGGCCGCCGCACGCAGCGCGCAGGTCGGAACCGGCGCGCGCGCGGAGAAGATCCGCACCTACAACTTCGCCGAGAACCGCGTCACGGATCACCGGATCAAGCTGACGACATATCGCCTCGACCAGGTTCTCCAGGGCGACCTCAACGAGTACACCGAGGCGCTGACGGCCGAAGAGCGCCGTCGCGCGCTCGAAGCTTGACGCTCGCAGAGGTGCTGAAAGGCGCGGCCGACTACCTGTCTGCGCGCGGGATCGACACACCTCGTCTCGACGCCGAGCTCCTGCTTGCGCGCGCGGTCGGCCTCCAGCGGATCGAGCTCTACACCCAGCACGACCGCCCGCTGACCGAGGCGGAGCGCGGGCAGGCCCGCGAGCTCGTCAGGCGCCGCGGCGCGCGCGAGCCGCTCGCCTACGTGCTCGGCGACTGGGACTTTCGCCGGCTCACGCTCAAGACCGACAAGAGGGCCCTCATACCGCGGCCCGAAACCGAGATCGTCGTCGAACGCGCCCTCGCGCTGCTGGAGGGGACCACGGGACCGCGGATCGTGGACGTCGGGACCGGGTCCGGTGCAATCGCACTCGCGTTGAAGCACGAGCGCCCCGATGCGCGCGTGACGGCAACCGATCAGTCCCTCGACGCGCTCGCGCTCGCCCAGGAGAACGCGCGCGCCAACGCGCTCGAGGTCGAGTTCGTGCACACGAACCTGCTCGACGGGCTCGCGGGACCGTTTGAGCTCGTCGTGTCGAATCCGCCGTACGTCGCCGCCGACGAGCTTGCGACGCTCGAGCCGGAGCTGGCGCACGAACCTGAGGACGCGCTCGTCGACCGCGGCCAGACGCAGCGGCTCGTCGAAACCGCTCGCTTCGGCTGGCTGGTGCTCGAGGTGCACGAAGAGCGCGCCAACGACATTGCCGCCGAGCTTTCCAGGGCGGGGTACGCAGACGTGCACGTGGCGCAGGACCTCGCGGGCCGCGACCGGATCGTCGAAGGACGATGGATCCCGTAGCCGCGCTCGAGGCGGGACTGCCGGTGCTGCTCCCGACCGACACGGTGTACGGGCTCGTGAGCTCGCACGACGAAGAAGCAGCGCGCAGGCTCTACGACCTGAAGGGCCGTCGGCGCGACCAGCCGACCGCGATCCTCGCGGCGACGATCGAGGCACTCATCGAAGCAGTGCCGGAGCTCGACGGCGATCAACTCCGCAAGCTGCTGCCCGGTTCGTACACCCTCGTCGTGCCGAATCCAGCCGGCCGTCTCCCATGGCTGACCGGCGGCGCGCCGGGTCCGATCGGAGTCCGCGTCCCGCAGCTGCCGGCGCAGACGCACGCGATCGTCGCGGCACGAGGCGTCGTACTCGCGACGAGCGCCAACGATCCCGGCGGCGCGAACCCCGTCACGCTCGACGACGTCCCGCAGAGAATCCGCCGCGGCTGCGGCGCCGAGCTCGACCTCGGGCCCCTGCCCGGCACTCCGTCGACCGTCGTCGACCTCACGCATGACGAGCCCCGCATCCTGAGAGAGGGCGCGGTTCCGGGAACGGAAGCCCTCCGGCGGTTGCGGGCATAGGATCCCTGCGTGGCCGTCGCCCAGCAGACCTTCGACGAGCTTCGCACGGCGGGCCTCGACGACGTCGATCCGCAGATCGCCGAGCTGCTCGGCCGCGAGCTCGACCGGCAGCGCGGGCAGATCGAGCTGATCGCGTCCGAAAACTTCACCTGGCCGTCGGTGTTCGAGGCAGTCGGGTCGGTACCGACGAACAAGTACGCCGAGGGCTACCCCGGGAAGCGCTACTACGGCGGCTGCGAGGTCGTCGACGAGATCGAGGAGCTCGCCCGTTCACGCGCCAAGGAGCTGTTCGGCGCCGAGCACGCGAACGTCCAGCCGCACGCCGGCGCGCAGGCGAACATGGCGGTGTACTTCGCGGTCCTGAGCCCCGGCGACCGCGTGCTCGGCCTCTCGCTCGACCACGGTGGGCACCTCACGCATGGGCTGAAGGTCAACTTCTCAGGGAAGTTGTACGAGTTCCACCACTACGGCGTCTCGCGCGAGACGATGCAGGTCGACTACGACGAGGTGCTCGCGCGCGCGAAGGAGGTGCAGCCGAAGCTGATCGTGTGCGGCGGCTCCGCGTACCCGCGCACCGTCGAGGCCGACCGCTTCCGCCAGATCGCCGACGAGGTCGGCGCGCTCCTGATGTGCGACATGGCGCACTTCTCGGGACTCGTCGCAGCGGGGATCCATCCGAGCCCCGTGCCGCACAGCGACTTCGTCACGTCCACGAGCCACAAGACGCTCGCCGGCCCGCGCGCCGGCTTCGTGCTCTGCAAGGAAGAGCACGCCTCGAAGCTCGACCGGGCCAACTTCCCCGGCATGCAGGGCGGTCCGCTGATGCACGCCGTCGCCGCTAAGGCCGTCTGCTTCCAGATCGCGATGACGGACGCGTTCCGCGAATACCAGCGCCGCATCAGGGCAAATGCCGACGCACTCGCAGATGGGCTGATCCAGGGCGGCCACGACGTGCTGACCGGCGGCACCGACACGCACCTCGTTCAGCTCGACCTCCGCAACACCGAGTGGACGGGGCTCGCCGCGCAGGAGCGGCTCGAGGAATGCAAGCTGACCGCGAACCGCAACACGGTGCCGTTCGACGAGCGGCCGCCGATGGTCGCGTCGGGGGTCCGGCTCGGGTCACCCGCCGCGACGATGCGCGGCTTCGACGAGGACGACTTCCGCGAGGTTGCGTCGATCATCGTCGACGGGCTGAACGACAAGGCCGACGTCGCGGCTCTCCGCGACCGCGCTGTCGCCCTGTGCGACAAGCGGCCGCTCTATTCCGGATTCCGCGGCTACACCGAGTTCAACGCGTAGTCGACGGCCGCGCGTGTGTGCGCACGCGCGGTGTCGACGAGCGGAACGTCAATCGCATCCTCCAGCGACAGCAACGTCATCTCGGTGCACGCGAGAACGGCCGCGTCGACGCCGAGCCGTCCAATCAGGTCGACGTAGTACGCACGTGTCTCGTCGCGGACGATCCCATGCGAGAGCTCGTCGAAGACCGAGCTGCCGAGGCGCGCGCGGTCGCGGTCAGCGGGTACGACGACGTCGAACCCGCGCCGCTCGAGCCGCTCACGGAAGAACGGCAGCTCCATCGTCCACGGCGTTCCGAGCAGCGCGACACGCCGACTGCCCTCCAGTTCACCCGCGGCGGCGTCGGCGATGTGGATCGTCGGGATCGAAAGCCCGCCGACGATCGCCTCCCACACCGTGTGGAGCGAGTTGCACGCGAGCACGAAGACGTCGGCGCCCGCCGCCTCGACCGCCACGGCGTCCCGCGAGACGAGCGCGGCCGCGTCCTGCCAGCGGCCCGCGTGCATGAGCGGGTCGATCTCGCCGATGTCCACGCTGACGAGAACGCAGCGAGCCGCGTGCTCGCCGCCCGTCCGCTCGGCAACGAGTGAGTTCAGGAGGCGGTAGTACTCCGCGGCCGAGTGCCAGGTGATCCCGCCGAGAACGCCGATCGTGCGCATGGTCGATACAGTCGCACACGCGATGCCGGTGATCGAAGTCACGCACCCGCTGGTCCAGCACAAGCTCTCGTACCTGCGCGACAAGGACACGCCCACCGTCCATTTCCGCAAGCTCGTGGAAGAGGTGACGTTGCTCCTCACCTACGAGGCGACGAAGGACTTCCCGATCGAGCACGTGGATATCGAGACGCCGCTCGAGGTGACGCCGATGCCGCGCATCTCCGGGAAGAAGGTGGCGGTGTGCCCGATCCTGCGGGCCGGCCTCGGGATGCTCGACGGCGTGCTCACTCTCATCTCCGGCGCCCGCGTCGGGTTCATCGGCCTCTACCGCAACGAGGAGACGCTGCAGCCGGTCGAGTACTACGTGAAGCTGCCGGCGGACGTCGCCGACCGCGACGTGATCCTGCTCGACCCGATGCTCGCGACCGGGAACTCGACGGCGCATGCGGTGCAGCTCGTGAAGGACGCCGGCGCGACCAGCGTCCGGCTGCTCGCGATCATCGCCGCGCCGGAAGGAGTCGAAAACATCCAGCGCAACCACCCGGACGTGCAGATCGTGGTCGCCGCGATCGACCGCGGCCTGAACGAGAAGGGATACATCGTCCCGGGGCTCGGCGATGCGGGAGATCGGCTCTACGGGACGAAGTAGGGCGCGATGGTCTGGCGGCAACTGACCGACCACCTCCAAGTCCTCTACGGTGCGGCCGCCGCGCTCGTGATCGTGCTCGTCCTCACACCGGCGGTCGGGTCGGCCGCGCGCCACCTGCGGCTCGTCGATCGGCGCGCGGAAGGCGAGCGGGTGCGGCCGGAGGTGCCACGACTCGGCGGGCTCGCGATGTTCCTCGGCGTGATCGTCCCCTCCGTCGCGTTCGTGCCGTTGAGCGGTGCGATGCGGGGGATCGTGCTCGGCGCGGCTGTCGCGACGACCGTCGGCGCGATCGACGACTTTCGACGGCTGACGTGGTGGCAGAAGCTCGGCGGCCAGTTCCTCGCCGCCGGGATCCCAGCGCTCGGCTTCAGTGTCTACCTCCAGAGCTTCACGTTCGTCGGCGTCTATCACGTTCCGAAGTGGGTCGGCGTGCCGGTGACGGTGATCGGCATCGTCGCGGTGATGAACATGGTCAACTTCCTCGACGGGCTCGACGGGCTCGCGGCGGGTGTGTGCGCCATCGCGGGCGCGACGTTCTGCATCATCGAGCTCGACCTGGGCCGCATCGGGCCCGCCGTGCTCGCCGCGATCGTCTGCGGAACGTGCCTGGGCTTCCTTCGCCACAACTTCTATCCGGCGCGGATCTTCATGGGCGATTCCGGAGCGCTGCTCCTCGGCTACACGCTCGCGGCGATTGCCGTGCAGGGGCTCCTGAAGACAGCCGCGTTGGCGACGCTCGTGCTGCCGCTCCTCGTCCTCGCTGTCCCGCTGCTCGACACCTCGTTCGTCGTGGCGAAGCGGCTGAAGAGCGGCCAGCCGATCTACGTCGCCGACGCGCGCCACCTGCACCATCGCTTCATGCGCGTCGGGTTCTCCGAGCGGCGGTCGGTGCTCTACCTGTGGACGTGGTGCGGGACCCTCGCGCTCGCGGCCCTGGCCACGCGCTTCGCGCCGCCGCATCCCCACGGCGACTGGAACTGGGCGAACGTCGCGATCGACGTGGCCGCCGGCGTCCTCGCCGTCGCCTTCTCCGCGTACGTCGTCTACGTGCTCGAGATCGTCAAGCTCGCGAGCCCGCGCGCCCGCCGGCGCGGCGAGACGGAACGCAACGCGGCCTAGCGGAGGCAGAGCGCTGCGAGATCCACGGTGCCGTCGCTTCCGACGCATCCGAGGCGCTTCGAGAGCAGGGCGTAGATACGAGGCGGCGGGTCCTCCGAGGTGCTGAGGTCGGACAGTACCCGGTAGCGGAATCGGTCGCCGTGCCGCGCCTGACGGGCGGATCGAACGTCCGCGACTTGACGCCAACGGGATACCAAGGTGATCCGACCTTCACGCCGGACGGTCGGCAAATCGTGTTCACGCGAACCGACGTGGACCCGACGGGAAGTGGATCGTGTTCCGCAAGGAGGATGCGAAGGGATTCCACACCTGTCGCGCATCCGCCCCGACGGCACGGGGTTCCACGTGATCACGTCGAGCCGCACCGTCCCTCAGCGCGCGAGCGCCTGGGGCAGCGGACGGTAGGAGCGCGTCGCGCGCAACGCGGCGTGAGCGGCAATCCACCCGGCGGCGCCGTGCACGGCGCCGCCGGGATGCGCAGACGCGGACGCGAGCCACACGTTCGGGATCCCAGTGGCAGGCCTGCCGTGGAAGGGGCGCAGGACGAGCTCGTTGCGCCAGCGTGCGGTGCCCAGGTTGACGCGACCCGGCGGAAGCTCCTCGAGGCGCCGGCCGCGCACGAGCGCGCGAAACCCCGGCGCGTGCCGTTCCACTTGATTCTCGATCTCCTCCGCAGAGAGCACATGCGAGTACGCCCACGCCGTCTCCTTGCCTGCCGGCGAGCGTGTCGGGTCGGCCATCGAGTACTGGCCGAACAGGACGAAGTCGCGTTCGCTTCCGAGATGCACTACGGGCGCGCGACGCGCCGGCTCGCTCGTCCACGGGATCGGGCCGTCGAGCGTCCAGTCGAGCTTGACGGTGGCCGGATCGCGCTCGACCCGCACGCTGCGCCCGGTGATTCGCGCGAGCTCCCAGACGTCGATCGCAGCGAGGACTGCGTGCCGCGCCGTCGGGATCCGCTCGACCCGCTCGCCGACGCGGAGCTCGACACCGCGCGCCCGCGCCCGCTCGACGAGAACCTCGGTGATCCGCCCGGCGCCGCCCTCGACGCACGGGAAGCCGTAACGCTGGCCGAGTGCCGTCAGCAGCAGCCCGAACCCTCGGCCGAGCACCGTGCGCGGCGGAACGTCGCTGTGCAGCGCGTTGCCGACAAGAAGCCGGTCCGCGAGCCCTTCGTGCCGCAGCCGCAGCAGCTTCAGCGCGCCCGGCTCGAGCGTGAGCATCAGCGCGGCACGAACCTGCGGGAACGGCGTCACGAGCGCGCGCAACAGAGCGGGCTCGACGCGCGCCCACATCTCCATCACCTCGCGCCACGACGCACCCATCGTCGTGTCGGCCAGGTCGCGCGACAGCACCGCCGTCGTCCCGTCGACTGACGGATGGGCGAGCACGAGCGGCCCGTGCTTGAACGGGATGTGCACGCCGAGCGCTCGGAACACAGGCGACGCCGCCGCGAGTGGGTAGAACGCGCTGTGGCGGTCGTTCACGAAGCCAGGCTCGATGAGCTCGCCGGAGCGGACTGCACCGCCCGGCTCGTCCTCCGCCTCGACGACGAGCACCGACCAGCCGGCGTCCGCGAGGACGTTCGCGGCCACGAGACCGTTGTGTCCGGCGCCGATCACGACAGCGTCGTGCATCGTGCTCAGGTCCCCGCCGCGGTTTGGCCGGAAACCGTCGGGGCAAACGACAGGCTCATGGCCGAGAACGAAGTCGTCATCGACGCAGCCCCCGAGCGCGTCTTCGCCGTGCTCGCGGACGGCCCGCGGTACCACCAGTGGGTGATGGGGGCCGCGGACGTCAGGGCCGCGGACGACGAGTGGCCTGCGCCGGGCTCCCGCATCCACCATTCGACCGGCGTCGGGAAGCTGACGATCGACGACTCGACCGAGGTCGTCGCGTGCGATCCGCCGAAACGGCTCGAATTGCTGGCGCACCTCGGCCCGCTCGGAAGCTTTCGCGTCGAGTTCACCCTCGACGCACTGGCCGGCGGCCGCACGAGCGTGCGGATGGTCGAGGCGCCGGTCGAGGGTGTCTCGAAGCTCGCAGGGCCGGTGGGCGACGCGGTCGGGAAGCTGCGCAACATGCTGTCGCTCGGCC
>JAICUZ010000308.1 GCA_025935595.1 Burkholderiales bacterium | reverse complement strand
CTCGACGACCTCGGCAGCCTGTGGCTCGAGCTCGGGGCGGCGCTGCGCAACGCGGGTCGACCGGGAATCGCGTTCTGCGCGCTCTCGGCTGTCGACCTGGCGCTGTGGGACCTCCGCGCGCGCCTGCTCGACGTCCCGCTCGCGACGCTGCTTCCGGCTGCGCACGACCGCGTTCCCGTGTACGGCAGCGGCGGCTTCTGCTCGTACTCCGACGAGCGACTTGCCGAGCAGCTCGGCGGCTGGGTCGCGGACGGCCTGACGCACGTGAAGATGAAGCTCGGCCGCGACCCCGCACGCGACCCTCGGCGGCTGGCCGTTGCACGCAACGCGATCGGCGACGCGGTGCTGATGGTCGACGCGAACGGCGCGTTCGGCGCGAAGGAGGCGATCCGCTGGGCGGAGCGCTACGTGGAGGAGTGGGATGTGCGCTGGTTCGAGGAGCCGGTGTCGTCCGCGGACCTCGAGGGCCTGCGGCGGGTACGCGACGCCAGCCGGCTCGAGGTTGCCGCCGGCGAGTACGCGTACGTGCTCGCCGATTTTCGCAACCTCATCGGGAGCGTCGACTGCCTGCAAGCTGATGTGACTCGCTGCGGCGGCATCAGCGGTCTCCTGCGCGTCAACGGCCTTGCGTCCGCGCACGGGCTTGACATCTCCGGCCATTGCGCACCGCAGCTCTCCGCGCACGCGCTTTGCGGAGTCGACCGGCTGCGGCACCTCGAGTACTTCCACGACCACGTGCGCGTCGAGTCGATGCTGTTCGACGGCGTGCTTACGCCCGTCGACGGCGCGCTCACCCCCGACCGGTCGCGGGCCGGCAACGGTCTCGAGTTGAAGCGCGTCGACGCACAGAGGTGGGCAGCGTGATCGGTCGCACGCTGCGCAACCTGCGCGACGGCAGGACACAGCGTTTGCTCGCTGCGACCACCGCGATGTCCGCACCCGCGCTCGGGTTCGAGATCTACTTCGAGCACCTGAAGGGATCGTTCGGAGACAGATGGATGTGGACGCCCCTCGTCCTGACCCCGCCGCTGACGGCGGCGGGGATCGCCGGCGTCGCATCCGAGCGTGCGGCGAGGACGGTACTGCCGTTCGTCTCGGCGCTGTACTTCCTCGACGGGCTCATCGGGGTGGTCACGCACGTGCAGGGAGTTCGGAAACGCCCCGGCGGGTTCAAGGAGGCGCAGTACAACCTGACGATGGGCCCGCCGCTGCTGGCGCCGGGCTCGCTGTGTCTCGTCGGTGCGCTCGGCCTCGCAGCGGCCGTCGTTCGGCGCGAGAAGTAGATGTCGCTCCGCGACCAGGCGCATCCGAACCCGCACGGGCTCGAGCAGCTGAAAGGCACGACGCCGCAGATGGTCGGCCGGTACCCGCACTACGACGTGCTGACCCAGGTCGACCACTGGGACGAGGTCACGAGGCGCGTCGTCCTCGACCGCGTCGAGCGCGTCCCGCCGATCCGCTTCTTCGCCGACCCAGAGGCGCGGACGCTGAAGGCGTTCTGCGACATCGTCACGGCGCAGGACGAGGAGCCGCGCATCCCCGTGCTCTCGTACATCGACGAGAAGCTCGATCACGGCGTCGGCGACGGCTGGCAGCACGATGACCTCCCGGGTGACGGCGACGTCTGGCGCGTGGTGGCGCGCGGTCTCGACGAGGAGGCCGGCGGGCCCTATGCGGAGGCGTCCGAGGACGACCGGGTCAGGATCGTGCATCGCTTCTCGAAGGCGGAGCTGCGGGGCGGTGCGTGGGCCGAGCTCAACGTCGAGCGTGCGTGGGGCGTCGTCATGCGCTACGTCGTGCAGGCGTTCTACTCGCACCCGTGGGCCTGGAACGAGATCGGGTTCGGCGGCCCGGCGTATCCGCGCGGCTACGCCGCGTTCGGCTCGCCGCACCTCGGGGAGCGAGAACCGTGGGAGGGCGTGGAATCGGTCGACTACGACCCGGTGCGCGACGCGACCAAGCGAGGGCTCGATTGAGCGGCCTGCCGGCCGAGAACGACTCGGCCCTGCTGCTCCACCCGCACAAGCGCGGCCTGCAGAACCTCGATCGGATGGCGCAGTACCGCGACGACGACGAGGTCGACCTCGCGGTCGTAGGCGCGGGCGCCGGCGGCAGCGTGCTGGCGCAGCGTCTCGCGCGGCGCGGTTGGAAGGTCGTCGTGCTCGAGAAGGGGCCGTTCTGGGACCCCGACCGCGACTGGGTCAGCGACGAGAAGGGCGCCGGCCAGGCCGGGCTGTACTGGACGGACAACCGCATCATCTCGGGCGGAGACCCGATCGAGCTCGGGAAGAACAACTCGGGCGTCGGAGTGGGGGGCTCGATGACGCATTTCGCGGGGTACGTGCCGCGGCTCCATCCGTCCGACTTCGAGGTGCGATCGCGCGACGGCGTGGCGGTCGATTGGCCGATCTCCTACGCGGATCTCAAGCCGTCGTTCGAGCGCATCGAGAGCGAGCTGCCCGTCGCCGGCGAGTTCTGGCCGTGGGGCGATCCTCACGGCTACCCGCACAAGCCGCATCCGGTTGCCGGCGCCGCGCTCGTCGCCTGGGAGGGAGCCCGCAAGCAGGGGATCGAGATGCACATCGGTCCGGTCGCGATCACAAACGGCCGGTTTGGGAACCGGCCGCACTGCATCTACCGCGGCTTCTGCCTCGAAGGCTGCAAGGTGAACGCCAAGGCGTCGCCGCTCGTCACGCACATCCCGGACGCGATCGAGCATGGGTGCGAGATCCGTCCGGACTCGTTCGTCACGCGGGTCGAGATCGACAACGCGAGCGGCCGCGCGCGCGGCGTGACCTACATTCGCGACGGCGTCGAGCGGTTCCAGCGCGCGTCGGTCGTCGCCGTGTGCGGCTACGCGATCGAGACGCCGAGGCTG
>JAICUZ010000304.1 GCA_025935595.1 Burkholderiales bacterium | reverse complement strand
CCTACCGCCGGCGCCGCGACCGTCTGCTCGCGACGGTTCGACGCGTAACGGGCATCGACGCGGGGTTGCACGCCGTGGTCGAGGTCGACGAGGACGAGGCGGTCGTCGTCGACCGCGCCCGCCGTCACGACGTGATCGTCGAGGGACTCGACGCGTACCGGTTCGGGTCAGAGCCGCGGCCGTCCGCGGTGGTGGTCGGATACGCGACGCCGCCCGAGCACGCCTGGCAGGGCGCACTCGAGCGGCTCCGCGACGCAGTCGGCGTCGAGCCGACTACTTCAACTCGACGCCTGCGCCTGCCTCTTCGAGCTGCGCCTTGATCTGGTCGGCCTCTTCCTGGTTCACGCCTTCCTTGACCGGCTTCGGAGCCGAGTCGACGAGATCCTTGGCCTCCTTGAGACCGAGGCCGGTGACCGCACGGACGACCTTGATCACCTGGATCTTCTGGGCGCCGGCACTCGTGAGGACGACGTCGAAGGAGGTCTTCTCCTCCGCCGCTGCACCGCCGTCACCGGCCGCCGGCGCACCGGCCGCCGCGACCGCGACCGGAGCGGCAGCGGTGATGCCCCACTCCTCCTCGATCTTGTTCTTCAGCTCGACGAGCTCGAGAACGGTCATCTTCCCGAGCCCTTCGAAAATCGTGTCAACTGCTGCCATCTTCGGTTTCCTCCTGAGGTTCGTCATTGGTGTCAGACACCGTTCCGGTGTCTGACACCGGTTCGGGCGCCGGGGCGGTCTCGCCCTGTGCCTGAAGCTGCTCGATGCGCGCATCGAGCAGCCCGTACAGGTTCTGGAGCGGAGCGTTCACGAGTCCCGCGATCGCGCTGAGCGGCGCGATGATCGCTCCGAGCACCTGGCCGCGAAGCACGTCGAGCGGGGGGAGCTTCGCAAGCTGGTCGACGTCGTCGCCGGTGATGACCCGGCCCTGCATGACGCCGCCCCGGATCTCGAGGACCTTCGTGTCGCGTGCGGAGTCGGCCAGCGCCTTGGCGACGGCGACAGTGTCTCCGTCGGCTTCGACGAACGCGATTGCGGACGGCCCCTCGAGTAGCGCGAGCAGCGCATCCGCGCCGGCGGCTTCGGCCGCGCGGCGGGTGAGGGTGTTCTTCACGACCGTGAACCTCGCCCCGCTCTCGATCAGCTTCGTCCGAAGCGCATCGATCTGGGGCATGGTCAGGCCGCGGTAGTCCGCGACGATCATCGTCTCCGCGCCGCGGAGCTTCTCCGTCAGGTCGGTGACGACCTTCTCTTTGTCTGTCTTCTGCATCTGCCTCCTCGGCTGGGCTTCTGCCGCTGAGTAGGAACTCAGTGCTGCCAGCTGTCTCTGGGGGAAATGGCTGCTAGGCGGTGGCCCCGGCAGCCTCCTGCGTGAGTTCCTCGGCGATGTCCCGCGTCCGCGTCGGGTCGACGTGGATCCCGGGGCCCATCGTGGAGGTGAGCGTGATCTTCTTGATGTAGCGGCCCTTCGCGGCCGACGGCTTGGCGCGCACGATCTCGTCGATCAGTGCCGCGTAGTTCTCGACCAGCGCGCGCTCGTCGAACGAGCGCTTGCCGATTGGGATGTGCACGTTCGCTCCGCGGTCGGTGCGGTACTCGAGCTTGCCGGCCTTCGCGTCCTTGACCGCCTTCGCGACCTCGAACGTGACGGTGCCCGTCTTCGGGTTCGGCATCAGCCCGCGCGGGCCGAGCACGCGGCCGAGCCGGCCGACGTTCCCCATCTGGTCGGGCGTCGCGATCGCGACGTCGAAGTCGGTGAAGCCTTCCTCGATCCGCTTCGCGAGATCGGCCGAGCCGACGACGTCGGCGCCTGCCTCCTCCGCCTCGCGCGCCTTCTCGCCCTCGGCGAACACCGCGACGCGCTGCTCACGGCCCGTGCCGTGCGGCAGCATCATCGTCCCGCGCAGCTGCTCGTCCGCGTGGCGGACGTTGAGGCCGAGGTTCATGTGCACCTCGACCGTCTCGTCGAACTTCGCCTCGGGGCTCGCCTTGAGCAGGCGGACCGCCTCTACCGGCGAGTAGAGGTTCTCGCGGTCGATCGCGCCGCGCGACTCGTTGTACCGCTTGCCGTGCTGCGCCATTACCTGTCCACCTCCACGCCCATGCTCCGTGCGGTGCCGGCGATGACGAGCATCGCCTGCTCGACGTCGCGCGCGTTCAGATCCTGCATCTTCGTCTCGGCGATCGAGCGGAGCTGGGCTCGCGAGAGCTTGCCGACCTTCGCGCGGTTCGGCTCGGCCGAGCCCTTCTCCAGCCGCAGCGCCTCCTTGATCAGGACGGCCGCCGGCGGCGTCTTCGTGATGAAGTCGAAGCTGCGGTCCTCGTAGACCGTGATCTCGACCGGCGTGATGCGGCCGTTCTCCTGCGCGGTCTGCGCGTTGAACGCCTTGCAGAACTCCATGATGTTCACGCCGTGCTGGCCGAGCGCAGGACCTACCGGCGGCGCCGGGTTCGCCTGCCCGCCGGGGATCTGCAGCTTGATGAGTGTCAATACCTTCTTCGCCATGTCGCCTTCCTAGTCGAGCTTCTTCTCAGTCCAGCTTTTTGACTTGGTCGAAGCCGAGCTCGACCGGAACCTGGCGCTCGAAGATGTCGACGAGCACCTTGAGCTTCTGCTGGTCGGGGTTGACGTCGACGATCTCGCCGTCGAAGTCGGACAGCGGCCCCGACGTCACCTTCACCGACTCGCCGAGCGAGTACTCGATCGTCGTCCGGGCGCGCTCGCCGCCGGCGGTCTGGCCGGTCCGCAGGATGCGGTCGACCTCGGGCTGCGACAGCGGCACGGGCTTCGAGCCGGCGCCGACGAAGCCGGTCACCCCGGGGGTGTTCTTGACGACCGTCCACGCTTCGTCGTTCAGGTCCATGTTCACGAGCACGTAGCCCGGGAGCACGCGCTTCTCGGCCTGCACCTTCTGGCCGTCCTTCGTCTCGATGACCTGCTCGGTCGGGACGACCACACGCCGGAAGCGCGGCTGCTGGTTCATCGAGATGATCCGGTGCTCGAGATTGGTCTTCACCTTGTTCTCGTGCCCCGAGTAGGTGTT
>JAICUZ010000224.1 GCA_025935595.1 Burkholderiales bacterium | reverse complement strand
ATGACCTGCGGAAACCACATCTCCTCGACCGTGGTCGGATCGAGGACGCCGTCCGCGCCACGCGCGAGGAACGTCGCCCAGGCGCCGAGGTCCTCGACCGTCGACCAGAGCTGCCCCATCGCAGCGACTCCGCCGAGATCGAGCTCCGGCTCGGCCCAGACCGTGCGCGCGTAGTCGTCGACGAGGTAGCCCTGCGCGCGCGGGGCGGCGGCCTGCCAGGTCGTGCGCTCGAGCCCGAGCGGCTGGATCACGTGCTCGTCGACGTAGTGCATGTACGGCATGCCGCTCTTCGCGGCGACCACGCGGCCGAGGAGACCGAACGCGAGGTTCGAGTAGTGATGGGCCCGGGCCGGCTCGAGCGCGAATCCGACCTGGAGGTCCGCCTCGGTCGGCGTCGAGAGGTCGACGAACATCTCGCCCACTTCGCGCTGCAGGCCCGAGATGTGGGCGAGCATGCGCCGGATCGTCGGTGAGCCGTCACCGACATCGTCGAGGTGCTTCCCGAGACGGTCGTCGAGGTCGAGCTTGCCGGCGTCGCGCAGTTGCATGATCGACGTCGCCGTGAAGGTCTTCGTGATCGAGCCGATGCGGTACTGCGTCCCGGCCGTCGCGTCGTCACCCGCTTCGTAGTCGGCACCGCCGATCGCGTTCGCCCACACGATCTCGCCTTTCCGGACGACCGCGGCGGCAACGGACGGAAACCGCTCGGCCTGTTGCTGCTGCAGCAGGCGGTCGAGCTGTTTGGCCTTCCTAGACACGAACTGCCTCCAGGGCTCGGGGGATCGCGGTGAGGGCCTGCTCGACTGCGTCGTCGTCGATCTCCAGCGACGTGACCGCACGCAGTACGCCAGGTCTCGTCTGCGAGAGCAGCAGGCCCTGCTCACGGATACGAGCAAGCGCCTCCTCTTCCGTGAGGCCGATCGACGCGACGTCGATCTGCACGAAGTTCGTCTGCACAAGCTCGAGGTCGACCGGCAGGCCCGCCTCGGCCCACGCCTCGCCGAGGCGCCGCGCACGCGCGTGGTCGTCTGCAAGCCGGTCGACGTTGTGGTCGAGCGCGTACAGCCCCGCCGCTGCGACGATCCCCGCCTGGCGCATCGCGCCGCCGAAGCGGTGCTTTTCCACTCGCGCCTGGTGCATGAGCTCCCGCGAGCCTGCGATCAGCGCGCCGAGCGGGCAGCCGAGCCCCTTCGACAGGCACAGCGTCACGGTGTCGAAGCCCGATGCGATCTCCGTCGCCGACACGCCGGACGCGACGACCGCGTTCATCAGCCGGGCGCCGTCGAGGTGCGCGCGGAGGCCGAGCTCGCGCGCCGCCGCAACCGTCTCGCGCAGCTCGGCGAGCGGCCAGACCGTTCCGCCGGAGGTGTTGTGCGTGTTCTCGAGCGCGAGCACGGACATGCGCGGTGTCCAGAACTCACCGTCGTTCCAGAAGGTCGCCCGTACTTGCTCCGCGCTGATCCGCCCGCGGTAGCCGGGCACACCGCGTGTCTGGAGCCCGGAGTGGTAGGCCGCGCCCCCGAGCTCGGAGACCATGATGTGCGCGCGCTCCTCGACGATCAGCTCGGCGCCGCGCTCGCCGAGGATCGCGAGCGCAATCTGGTTCCCCATCGTCGCCGTCGGCAGGTACACAGCCTCCTCGTGCCCGAGCAGCTCGGCGGTCCGGCGCTCGAGCTTCGTGACGGTCGGGTCCTCGCGCTCCTGCTCGTCCCCTACCTCGGCGGTCGCCATTGCCTCGCGCATCGCGGGCGTCGGCTTCGTTCCGGTGTCGGAGCGGAGATCGATCACGGCCGAGTGAGACTAGCCTTCCGCGCATGGCGAACAACGATCCGTACTCGCTGCCACCGGACCTGCCCGTGCCCGAGGACGACGGCGGCGCGGATCACCTGACCGGCGCCGAGCTCCCGCACGTGACGCTCGAGTCGACGCAGGGACCGGTCGACGTGGCGGAGCTCGACGTGCTCTACGTCTACCCTCGCACCGGCCTTCCGGGAAGGCTCCCGTTTCTCGGCTGGGACGACGTTCCGGGCGCGCGCGGGTGCACGCCGCAGTCGTGCGGCTTCCGCGACCACGCGTCGGAGCTCGCCGAGCTCGGGGCGGCGCGCATCGCCGGCGTGTCGACGCAGACGCTCGACTCGCAGCTCGAGTTCGCGGAACGGAACCACATGCCGTTCCCGGTGATCGCCGACCCGGAGCTTCGGCTTCGCGACGCGCTGCAGCTGCCGACGTTCGAGATCGAGGGACACACGCTCTACAAGCGGCTCGCGCTCGTCGCCGTCGGCGGCTGGATCGCGAAGGTCTTCTACCCCGTGTTCCCGCCGGACCGGAGCGCGCAGGACGTCGTCGAATGGCTGCGCGCGACCGAGGCGGAATGAACCTCGACGCCGTCACAACGCTGCTCGCCGACGAGCCTGCGTACCGCACACGCCAGGTCTGGGAATGGACGGCGCGCGGCGCGGCGTCGTTCGACGAGATGACGAACCTGCCGACGGAGATGCGTCGCCGGCTCGCCGACGAGGTGCCGTTCTCGACCCTCGAGCTCGTGCACGAGGCGCGCTCGTCCGACGGCACGGTCAAGGCGCTCTTCCACACGGCCGACGGCCACCCGGTCGAAGCGGTGCTCATGCGCTACCGCGACGGGCGCCGGTCGGTCTGCCTCTCCTCGCAGTCCGGCTGCCCGCTCACGTGCACCTTCTGCGCCACGGGCCAGATGCGCTTCCGCCGGAACCTGAACGAGTGGGAGATCGTCGACCAGGCGCTCCACTTCCGGCGTCTCGAGCCAATCGACCATACGGTGTTCATGGGGATGGGCGAGCCGATGCTGAACGTCGATGCCGTCGTCGCGGCTGCGCGCCGCCTTCCGGACCTCGGCGTGACACATCGGCGCACGACGATATCCACCGTCGGCTGGCTCCCGGGCCTGAAGCGATTCGTCGACGAGGTAGACGAGCCGGTTCGGCTCGCGTTCTCGTTGCATGCGCCGACGGATGCGCTGCGCAGCGAGCTGATGCCGGTGAACGACCGCTACCCGCTCGAGGACGTGCTCGCCGAGTTCACGCGCTATTTCGGGCTGCGCAGGCGGAAGGTGTTCGTCGAGTACGTGATGCTCGACCACGTCAACGACTCCCCCGCGCACGCGCACGAGCTGGCGGAGCTGCTCGACGCGAAGGTCTTCAAGGTGAACCTGATCCCGTACAACCCGACCGGGATGTACGACGGCGCGTCGCGCGAGCGGATCGCGTCGTTCAAGCACGTACTCGACGCTGCGCGCCTCCCGTCGACCGTGCGCCTCACGCGCGGCCGCGACATCGCAGCCGCGTGCGGTCAACTCGCCGCCGAGAGCGCGTAAGCAGGGATGACCGTCGGGCTCGCCATGCTCGCCGTCGGAGCCGTGCTCGCGGCCAGCGTGGGGCTCGCCCTCGGCGCCGCGAAGACGACCCTGCCGGCACTCGTCGCGTTTCTCGGCCTCGGAATGCTGCTCGGCTCAGACGGGCCGGGCGGCATCGCGTTCGACGACGCGGCGGTCGCGCGAGAGGTCGGCGTCGTCTCGCTGGTCGCGATCCTCTACGAGGGCGGGCTGTCGACGTCCTGGCGGCGCCTGCGCAGCGTCGCGCTGCCTGCAACGCTGCTCTCGACCGTCGGCGTGGCCGTGACCGCAGGAGTCACCGGCTGGTTCGCACACCTCCTCTTCGACCTCTCGTGGGCGGAGGCGTTCCTGCTCGGATCGGTGGTCGCGTCGACCGACGCGGCAGCGGTGTTCGCGACGCTCCGGCGTACCAGGCTGCGCCGCGGTCTTGCGCGCACGCTCGAGGCGGAGTCGGGCGGCAACGACCCGGTCGCGATCGCGTTGACGCTCG
This sequence comes from Burkholderiales bacterium, assembly GCA_025935595.1. Lineage (GTDB taxonomy): Bacteria > Actinomycetota > Thermoleophilia > Gaiellales > Gaiellaceae > PALSA-600. The sequence goes on along the minus strand of JAICUZ010000224.1, from coordinate 643 downwards.
GACTGATCGCATGGGTGGAGCGGCCCGGCTACGGAGCGGGCGACCTGACCGTCCTGCTCGTCAAGCAGATCGGCATCGGACTCGCCGTCGGGATCGCGATCGGCGCACTCGCGATGTGGGTCTTCGCCCGCATCCCCCAGACGATCGCATCGTTCGTGCCCGTCGCGTCGGCAGCGACCGCAGCGCTCGCGTTCGGCGTGGCCGACGCGGCCCACGGCAGCGGCTTCCTCAGCGTGTACCTCGTCGGCCTGGCCGTGGGCTCGACGCCGTCACGCTACCGCGGACAGCTCGTCACGTTCCACGAGGGGATCGCGTACGTCGCGCAAGTTGCGCTGTTCATCGTCCTCGGCCTGCTCGTGTTCCCGTCCGAGCTCCCGCACGTCGCGTGGTCAGGAATAGGTCTCGCCGCCGCCCTCATGTTCGTCGCGCGGCCCGTCGCCGTCTGGGCTTCCACCCCTTTCGTCGGGTTCTCCGCCCGGGAACGTGCGTTGCTCGGCTGGGCGGGCCTGCGTGGCGGCGTGCCGATCGTGCTCGGAACGTTCGTGCTCTCCTCACATCTCCGGTCCGCCGACACGATCTTCAACGCCGTCTTCTTCGTCGTCCTCGTCTCGGTCGTGTTGCAGGGCACGACGCTCGAATGGCT
>JAICUZ010000033.1 GCA_025935595.1 Burkholderiales bacterium | reverse complement strand
GGTCCGGTCGTCAGGTAGTGCGCCTCGGGGTTCGACATGTTCGAGTACTGGTCCGGCTTGAACCCGCCGGGAATCTCCTCCGCGAGGCGGGCCGACACGGAGTAGTACGACTCGGGCGAGTCGTGGTCGACGGCGGTCGGCGTGATCACGACCTCGGCGCCGTAGCCGCGGAGCATGGAGATCTTCTCCTGGCTCATCTTGTCCGGCATCACGAAGATGCAGCGGTAGCCCTTCTGCGCCGCCGCGATCGCGAGGCCGACGCCCGTGTTGCCCGACGTCGGCTCGACGATCGTCCCTCCCGGTTTCAGCTTCCCGTCACGCTCGGCCGCCTCGATCATCGCGAGCCCGATGCGGTCCTTGTTCGAGCCGCCTGGATTCATGTACTCGAGCTTCGCGAGCAGGGTCGCCGGCACATCCTGCGAGATCCGCGGCAGTCGCACGATCGGGGTGTCGCCGACGAGGTCGAGCACGGTGGGGTACTCGCGCGCCATCGGCCGGGAAGCCTAGCGAGACGTCAGCTCACGCCCAGCGCGGGCGCTTCTCCCTCGTCGACGTGCGCCAGCTCGCCCCTGCGGACGAGTGCCAGCACGGCGAGGAGACCGACGATCGAGACGATCACGCAAGCCCAGAAGCCGTACCGCGTGCCCGAGGTGAACGCCTGCGGGAAGTACGACGGGCCGTGGAGCTTCGTGAGGTGGTCGAAGCGGCTGATCGACACGGACGAGACGACGGCGACGCCGATCGCGCCGCCGATCTGCTGGGCGGTGTTGAAGATGCCCGAGGCGAGGCCGGCCTCGTGATGCTCGATCCCGGCGAGCGCGGCGATCGACACCGGGATGAACGCGAAGGGGATCGCGAACCCGATGATCAGGTAGCCCGGGAGCAGGTCGCTCCAGTACGAGCCGTGCACCGGGATCGTCGTGTACCAGATCATCCCGGCGAGCATCCCGATGAAGCCGATGATCATGATCGGCTTCGCGCCGAAGCGCGTCACGAGTGCCTGCGCCACCCCGGCCCAGAGGACCGCCGACCCGGCGGTGGCGATGAACGTCAGGCCCGTCTTGAGCGCGGACCACCCGAGCACCTCCTGGACGTAGAGCGTCAACAGGAAGAAGTTGGCGAACAGCGACGCGCCGAGCAAGAGCGCCGAGATGTTGGCGCCCGACACCGTCCGGATGCGGAAGATGTGGAACGGCATCAGCGGGTCCTTCGTCCTCGACTCGATCACGAGGAACGCCACGAGCAGGACGACCGCGCCCACGAGCAGGAGAAGCGTCGTTGCGCTGCGCCAATGGTGGGTGGGCGCGGTCGAGACGGCGTAGACGAGCAGCGCGAGGCCCGACGTGACGGCGACCGCTCCGAGAACGTCCGGCGCCGACTCCCGCGCCGCGTGGCTCTCGCGGACGAACCGTGGCGTCAACGCGAGCGCGATCGCACCGACGGGCACGTTGACGAAGAAGATCCACTCCCAGCCGAGGTACTTCGTGAGGACACCGCCGGCGAGCACACCGACCGCCGCGCCGCCGCCGCCGATCGCGCCCCAGATCCCCAGCGCCTTGTTGCGCTCCGCGCCTTCGTCGAACGTGGTCATGATGATCGAGAGTGCCGCGGGCGAGATGATCGCGGCGCCCAGGCCCTGCACCGCGCGCGAGACGATGAGCACGCCTTCGGACCAGGCGAGACCGCAGAAGAACGACGCGATCGTGAACACGACGACGCCTGCGACGAAGACCTTGCGCCGTCCGAGCAGGTCGGCCGCACGGCCGCCGAGCATCAGGAAGCCGCCGAACGTGATCGCGTAGGCGGTGATCACCCACTGCAGGTCGTCCTGCGCGAAGTGAAGGCCTTTGCCGATCGACGGCAGGGCGACGTTCACGATCGAGACGTCGAGCACGGTCATGAAGAAGGCGGCGCACACGACCGCGAGCGCCTTCCAGCGGAGGGGATCCGGGTGCGGTGAGGTCATCGGCCGAGTCTAGGGCTAGTGACGGAAGTGGCGTCGACCCGTCATGACCATCGCCGCTCCAGCGGCCTCGACGGCCGCCTGGACCTCGGCATCCCGCCGTGAGCCGCCCGGCTGCACGACCGCCGTGATCCCTGCATCGAGCGCGGCCTGCACGCCGTCCGTGAAGGGGAAGAACGCGTCGCTTGCGAGCACCGCGCCGCGCGTGTCGTGGCCGAGCTCGTGCGCCTTCTCGACGGCGATTCGGACGGCGTCGACGCGACTCATCTGGCCCGCTCCGATCCCGATCGTCTGCAGGCCGCGGGCGAGCACGATCGCGTTCGACGAGACGTGCTTGCACACGCGCCACGCGAAGATCAGGTCGTCCCAGGCCTGATCGCTGACGTCGCCGCACGCGACCGTCATCGCCTCTCGCTCCTGCGTGTCTACGTCGCGGTCCTGCACGAGCAGGCCGCCGAGCACGCGGCGGACATCGCGCTCGCCCGGCGTGTCCTTGCGCCGCTCGCCGTCCTGCAGGATGCGCATCGCCTGCTTGCGTGACAGCGCCTCGAGGGCGTCGGGTGCGTATCCCGGTGCGAAGAGCACCTCGACGAAGTGCTCGGCGATCCGCTCGCCGAGCGTCCCTGTAACGGTCCGGTTGAGGATCGCGACGCAGCCGTAGGCCGACACCGGGTCGGCCGCGAGGGCACGCTCCCACGCTTCCTCGATCGTCGTCGCGACGGCGACGCCGCACGGGTTGCCGTGCTTCACGATCACGACGGCCGGCTCGGTGAGCTCGCGTGCAACGCGGCGCGCGGCCTCGAGGTCGGCCAGGTTGTTGTAGGAGAGCTCCTTGCCGCCCAGCTGCTCCACGCGCGAGAGCAGATGCTTGCGCGCACCGACCTCCCAGTACAGCGCCGCCGCCTGATGCGGGTTCTCGCCGTACGGCAGGTCGGAAACCTTGCGGAACGAGAGTGTCAGCTGCTCGGGGAACCGCTCGTTGCGCGCGAACCACGTGGCGATCGCTGCTTCGTACGCTGCGCTCGTCGCAAACGCTTCAGCCGCGAGCGCGCGCCTCGTCTCGAGCGAGACGGCGCCGTGCTCACGGAGCTCGCGCAGCACAACCTCGTACTGGCGCGGGTCGCTGACCGCGGCGACGTGCGCGAAGTTCTTGGCTGCCGCCCGCAGCATCGACGGCCCACCGACGTCGATCATCTCGATCGTCTCCTCCTCCGTCGGGCCGAGCCTCGACGCGAAGGAGGCGAACGGATAGAGATTGACGCAGACGATGTCGAAGGGCTCGATGCTCTGGTCGGCAAGCTGTTGCTCGTGGTCGGCGCGATCGCGCTGGGCGAGGATGCCGGCGTGAATCGCCGGGTGGAGCGTCTTCACGCGGCCGCCGAGCAGCTCCGGCGCGCCGGTGACGTCCTCGACCTGCGTGACCGGCAGCCCCTGCTCGGCGAGAAACGCCGCGGTGCCGCCCGACGAGATCAGCTCGAACCCGAGCTCGTGCAGGCCCCGCGCGAGGTGGTCGACGCCCTCCTTCTCGTAGACGGAGATCAGGGCGCGGGGCATAGCTCCCTCACGACGCGCGGCAGCAGCCGGTGCTCCACTGCGTGGATGCGTTCTTCGAGTGTCGACTTCGGCTCGAGCGCGACCCGCTCCTGGGCGAGCACCTGTCCGGTGTCGAGCCCTCGGTCGACGTAGTGCACCGTGACCCCGGTCGGATTGGCGCCGGCGGCGACGGCGTCGCGAATCGCGTGCGCGCCGGGAAACGCCGGCAGCAGCGACGGGTGCACGTTCACGATGCGCTCGGGGAACCGGCGCAGGAACGGCTCGGTCAGGAGGTGCATGTACCCGGCGAGCACGACGAGCTCGACCCCGTGCTCCTCGAGCCACGTCGCCATCAGGAGGTCCCGCTCCTCGCGACTCTCGTGGCAGTCGAGGCTGAACGTCGCGGTCGCGATGCCGGCTTCGCGCGCGCGCACTAGTGCGTAGGCGTCCTTGCGGTTCGCGGCGACGGCACTGATCGGCAGGCCGTCGTCGATCAGCGCCTGCAGGTTGGTGCCGTTCCCGCTGACGAGGACCCCGATCACGCGATTCTCCCGATCACGTTCTCATCATGGTCCGGCTCGGCGACGATTGCGCACCAACCGATCCCCAGGTTGAACACGCGCCGGAGCTCGTCCTCGTCGACGTGCCGCGCGAGCCAGTGGAAGACGGGCGGCCGCTCCCACGCGTCCCAGTCGAGCTCCGCGCTTCGGCCGGCGGGCAGGACGCGCTCCAGGTTGCCGGCGATCCCGCCGCCCGTCACGTGGACGAATGCCTTCGCGCGGCCACGCAGGCGCCGTGCGACGTCGAGGTAGAGCCGGGTGGGAGCGAGCAGGTCGTCGCCGTCGTAGTCGTCTTCCTCGAGCACCCGCCGAACGAGCGTGAAGCCGTTCGCGTGCAGGCCGGCCGAGGCAAAGCCGACGACGACGTCGCCCGCCTCGATCGCGGCGCCGGTCAGCGGGTCCTCGACGACGCCGACGCACGTTCCCGCGAAGTCGAGCTCTCCGTCGGCGTAGATCCCGGGCAGCTCGGCCGTCTCGCCGCCGACGAGCGCGACGCCCGCCTCGCGACAGACCGCCGCCGCGCCTTCGACCAGCTCCGCGACCTCGTCGAGCTCGATCGTGTTCGCCGCGACGTAATCGAGCAGCATCAGCGGCTCGGCACCGCACGTCGCGACGTCGTTGATGCAGTGTGCGGCGAGGTCGGCGCCGCACTCGCGCAGGCGCCCGCGCTGCCGCGCCAGGATCAGCTTCGTGCCGACGCCGTCGGTGGAGGCCGCGAGGAACCGCCCGTCCCCCAGCGGGTGCAGGCCCGCGAAGGCGCCGAAGTTCTGTGCACCGGTCGACTCGACGGCGGCGCGCAGCCGGTCGACGACCGACCCGGCGGTGGCGAGGGAGACCCCGGCAGCGACGTAGCTCTGCTCCTTCACGCGAAGCGCTCACCGTACAGCTCGGGTCGGCCCTCTGGCCCTCCTTCGACGAAGCGCACGACCGTGCCGCCGACGTCGACCGCGTCGTCGTGCGCCTCGAGCCCGAGGAGGTCGGCGAGGGCGCCGGCCTTGGCGTCTGGCTCGTCGGCGCGCAACTGCAGCTCGGCGAGCCGAAGGTCCTCCTTGTTCTCGAGCAGCTCGTCGATCCACTCGCGCGGCGGATGCACCTCGAGGCGGTAGCCGGCGTTCGTCGCCACGAATGTCCGCCGCCCGCCGTGCTCTTGCACGCGCAGATTCCATTGCATCGCGCGGCCGAGCACCGACTGGAAATCGTCCTCGTCGAGTGCGATCCCGATGTGGTCGACCCGGGGGACGCGCCAGTGGCCGGGCTGCACGACGACGTTCACAGCGCCGCGCTCGAGCTCCGACAACCGGAGCTTGAAACCGTCCTTGTCGAGCTTCTCCCACGAGACGCCCGGCTCGACGGAGATGTGCTCGTCGCCGATCCGTCCGTAGCGCGCGACGAGCTCGAAGCCGAGCCGACCGACGTAGCGGGCCTCGACGTCGCGCAGCTCAGAGGTGACCAGGTGGTAGTGGAAGAGGTGCACGGGTCGGCCACTAGTCTTCCAACTGACGTGGATTCCCCGTCGCTTCTCTCACCCTGGACGATCGAGCCGCTCCAGGTCGTGCCCACGGTCGTCGCGGCGCTCCTCTATTTCTGGCGCTGCCGGACGCTCGCTGCGCAGGGCCGCCCGGTGCCCGGCTGGCGCCGCGTGGCGTTCTGGGCGGGCATCGGCCTCGTCGTGCTCGCGCTGAACTCGCCGATCGACGAGCTCGGCGAGGAGCATTTCTTCTTCTTCCACATGACGCAGCACGTGATCCTGGGCGACCTCGCGCCGCTGTGCTTCGTGCTCGGGCTGACCGGCCAGGTGCTGCGGCCCGTGCTGCGCTTCCACGTCGTCGAGCGCCTGCGCGTTCTCGCGCATCCATTCGTCGCGCTCCCGCTCTGGGCGATCGACCTCTACGTCTGGCACGTCCCGTACCTCTACGACGCCGCGCTGCATCACGATTCGATTCACGCCCTCGAGCACTTCTGCTTCTTCACCGCGGGCTGCCTGATGTGGGAGCCGGTGCTCGAGACGCTGCCCGCGCCGGTGTGGTTCGGCACCGGCATGAAGTTCGGCTACATCGCCGCCGTGCGCTTGCTCGAGACGGTCCTCGGCAACGTCTTCATCTGGTCGTCGACGGCGTTCTACACCGCGTACCGGCATCCGCCGGAATGGGGGATCACGCCGGTGCACGACTTGAACCTCGGCGGCGTCGTGATGATGGCCGAGGGCTCGCTCGTCACCGCGGTGATCCTCGTATGGTTGTTCTTCCGTCTCGCGCGCGAGGGCGAGCTGCGCCAGCGGTTGCTCGAGCAGGGCTTCGATCCGCGGCAGGTTCGTCGCGCGGTTCGCTACGGGCGCGCGGACGAGCTGGTCAAACCGTCTCGAACCTGAGCTTCGCCGCGTTCGCGGGGACGCGTGTCGGATATTCCCGTGTCAGGCACGCGCGGCAGAGCCCCTCGGCGGGCCGCGCGGTCGACTCCTCGAGGCCTCCGAGGGAAAGGTAGGCGAGCGAGGTCGCGCCGATCGCCTCGCGAACCTCCTCGACGGTCGAGTGCGCGGCGATCATCTCGTCCTCCGACGCGAGATCGATCCCGTAGAAGCACGGCGAGACGACCGGGGGCGAAGAGACGCGCACGTGCACCTCGGCTGCGCCGGCGTCGAAGAGCATCTGCACGATCTGGCGCGTCGTCGAGCCGCGCACGATCGAGTCGTCGACGACAACGAGTCGCTTGCCCTCGACCTCGGCAAGCGGGTTGAACTTCATGCGGATCCCCTGCTCGCGCATTCCCTGCTCGGGCTGGATGAACGTGCGGCCGACATAGCGGTTCTTGATCAGGCCTTCGCTGAACGGGATGCCCGCCGCCCGGGCGAAGCCGATCGCAGCCGGCGTGCCCGAGTCGGGAATGGGGAGCACGAGGTCGGCGTCGACGGGCGCTTCGGCGGCGAGCCGCTCGCCCATGCGCACGCGCGCACCGTGCACCTCGACGCCATCGAGCCGTGTGTCGGGCCGTGCGAGGTAGAAGAACTCGAAGATGCAGAGCGCGCCTTCGCCGGCCGGTTCGAGCGCCTGCACCGTGCGGAGCCCGTCGCGCCCGGCGAGCACCAGCTCACCCGGCTCGAGCTCGCGCACGAGCTCGGCGCCGACAAGGTCGAGTGCGCACGTCTCGGACGCGACGACGGGATCGTCGCCGAGCCGCCCGAGCACGAGCGGCCGGAAACCGTGCGCGTCGCGGAAAGCGAACAGCGTCTCGTCTGCGAGGCCGACGACGCTCGCGGCGCCTTCAAGGCGGTTCATCGCGTTCGCGACGGCGTCCTCGAGCGGTGCGTCGTCGTCGGCGATCAGGGCGGCGATCACCTCCGAGTCGGAGCTCGACGCGAGCGGCTTGCCGATCTCGTCGCGCAGCGCCGCCGCGTTGACGAGGTTGCCGTTGTGCCCGAGCGCGACCGTGCGGGCCCGCCCGTGGTGGAGCAGCGGCTGCGCGTTCGCCCACGCGTTGCCGCCGGTCGTCGAATAACGAGTGTGGCCGATCGCGAGCTGCCCCCGCAATCCCGAGAGACTGCGTTCGTCGAAGACCTGCGGGACGAGCCCGAGGTCGCGCAGCGCCGTCAGCCGGCCGTCCTCGCACACGGCGATCCCGGCGGACTCCTGCCCGCGGTGCTGAAGCGCGTAGAGCCCGAAGTACGAGAGGCGCGCGACATCGCGCTCGGGCGCGCGCACACCGAAGACGCCGCACATCTAGGCCACGACTCCCAGTTCGACGATGTCGTCCCAGGGGACGTCGTTGCTCGTCGCCACGATTACGCCCTGTCCGTCGACGGCGTCGACGTCGGCTTCGCGTCCGGACCAGGCGGCGGCTTCGCGCAGCGCGAGCTCGACGCCTCCGTCGGACACGTCGTGCGCGAGCGAGAAGAGGTGCGAATGTCGCCAAACGAAGGTGACAAGACTGTGACCGAATCCGCGCAGAAGGAGCACGCGGTCGCCACTTCGCCAGCGGTCGGGGATCTTCGCCACGTCGCGGACGAGGCCGACGCAGCCGACGACCGGCGTGGGTGGGATCGGCGCTCCGCCGGTCTCGTTGTACAGCGACACGTTTCCCGAGACGACCGGAATGCCAAGCGACTCGGCCGCGAGCGCGATCCCCTCGATCGCCTGCGCGAGCTCCCAGCCGATCTCGGCCTTCTCGGGGTTGCCGAAGTTCAAGCAGTCTGTGAATGCGAGCGGCTCTCCGCCGGCGCACGCGACGTTCATCGCCGCTTCGAGCACGGCGCTGAAGCCCGCCTCGCGCGGGTCACGGCAGCCGAGCGGTGGCCCGTCGAGCGACACGGCGATCCCGCGTGTGCCGTCGATGCGCAGCACGGCCGCGTCGAGACCCGGCCGGCGAACAGTGCGCGAGCCCACGAGCTGGTCGTACTGCTCTACCACCCAGTCCTTCGACTCGTGGTTGAGCCCCGCCACGGGCGTGCGCGCGACGGGATGAGCGCGCTGGTCGACGTCGTAGCGCGGGCACTCGTCCGTGAGCGACTCGGCCGGGATCGAGCCGACGATCTCGTCGTCGAAGAACGCGCGGAGCTCGCCGTGGTCAGTGACTTCGCCGATCACGGTGCACGGAAGCTCCCAGCGCTCGCACGCCGCGCGCACGTCGTCGAAACGCGCAGGCTCGACGACGGCGACCATGCGCTCCTGCGACTCGGAGATCATGATCTCCCACGGCTCCATGCCGGCCTCACGCAGCGGCACGCGGTCGAGGTGCACGTCGACGCCCATGCCGTCGCGCGCCATCTCGGAGAGCGACGACGCGAGGCCGGCGGCGCCGCAGTCCTGCAACGACACGACGAGCCCGCGCTCGACGAGGTCGAGCGACACCTCGATGAGCGCCTTGCCGCGGAACGGGTCGCCGATCTGGACGGACGGCCGCTTCTCGTCCGAGCCCTCGAGGTCCTGCGACGCGAGCACCGACGCGCCGCCGATCCCGTCACGCCCGGTGAACGCGCCGTACAGGACGAGCAGGTTGCCGACGCCCTGCGCACGCGCCGAGAGGACACGCTCGGTCGGCAAGAGGCCGACGCACATCGCGTTGACGAGCGGGTTGGCCGCGTACGCCTCGTCGAACGCGCACTCCCCACCGACGTTCGGGACGCCGACGCAGTTCCCGTAGTGACCGATGCCGGCGACGGCACGCCTGAAGTGCCAGTCGGGCGCGCCGAAGCGCAGCCCGTCGAGGAGCGCGATCGGCCGCGCGCCCATCGCCACGATGTCACGCAGGATCCCGCCGACACCCGTCGCCGCTCCCTGGAACGGCTCGACCGCGGAGGGATGGTTGTGCGACTCGACCTTGAACGCGACCGCGACGCCCTCGCCGAGGTCGATCACGCCCGCGTTCTCGCCCGGCCCCTGCAGCACGCGCTCGCCGCTCGACGGCAGGCGCCGGAGCAGCGGAGCGGAGTGCTTGTAGCCGCAGTGCTCCGACCAGAGGAGCGAGAACACGGCGAGCTCGAAGTCGTTCGGGAAGCGGCCGAGCAGGTCGCGGATACGGTCGAACTCGCCGTCGGTCAGCCCGAGGCTGCGATGGAGTGGTTCCGCGACCGAGCTCAGGGGAGCAGTGTATCGGCGGTCTCCGACGGCGATCTCACGGCACTCGGGCCTGAATCGTTAGAACACGGAGATGACGCGCAGCCGCCCGATCGTGCTCCTCGGAGCGCTCGCCCTGATCTGGGGCAGCTCGTTCATGTTCATCAAGGTCGCCGATCGGGAGGTCGCGCCGTCGACGCTGATCCTCGGCCGGCTCTGGCTCGCCGCGCTGACGTTGGTCGTCGTGGTGCCCCTGCTCACCGACGCGCGGACGGTCGCGGCCGACCTGCGCGCGCACTGGCGGCCGGTCGTCGTCATCGGCCTGCTGAACACGGCCGTCCCGTTCTGGCTCCTGTCGTGGGGCGAGACGCGGATCGACTCCGGCCTCGCATCGATCATCCAGGCGTCCGTCCCGATCTTCAACGCGATGCTCGCGTTCGGCTTTTTCCACGATGAGCGCGTCACCGGCCGGCGGCTCCTCGGCGTCGCGGTCGGCTTCGTCGGCGTGGCGGTTCTCGTCGGCGCGCAGCCGCATGCGAAGCTTTTGGGTGCGCTCGCGGTTGTCGGGATGGCGCTCTGCTACGCGGCGGGCGGGCTCCTGACAAGGCGCCATCTTGCCTCGGCGCGGCCGCACGCGATCGCGCTCGGCACTTCCGTCGCAGCGGCGATCGCGGTCACCCCGGCGGGTGTCGCGCAGGCGCCCAGCGACGTACCGGGGTGGAAGACGTTCGCGTCGATCGCCGTGCTCGGCACGGTGTGCACGGCGCTCGCTTACCTCATCTTCTTCACGATCATCGCGCGCGCGGGCGCCGGCTACGCCGCACTCGTCACGTATCTCGTGCCGCCGGTCGCGCTTGGCTACGGCGCGATCTTCCTCGACGAGGGCGTGGGGGTGTCCGCGCTCGTCGGGTTGGTGCTGATCCTCGCCGGGGTGACCCTCGGGACGCGGCGTGCCGTTCGTGTGCGGCGGCCGGCCGCGGCTCCCGCATGACCGAGATCACGGCGTGAAGGTCGGGATTCGCCGGGCGAGGGACGACGACGTCGACTGGCTCGTCGACCTCCTGAACGGCGAGGAGACCGAGCCGTACCTGAGCGGCGCCAGGGCGTTCGATCGCGCCGGGATCGCAGCCGACGTCGAGCGGTCGGAGCGCGAGCCGGAGCGGTTCGGCCGCTTCGTCGTCGAGGTGGACGGGGAGCGCGCAGGCGTGATGGGATTCGAGGAGCGGAGCGAGGCACATCGCATCGCACGCCTCGGCGGCCTCGCGATCCATCCGGACTTCCGTGGCAGGCATGCAGCCGACGACGCGGCACGCCTCCTGCAGCGGTACCTGCTGGACGAGCTCGGCTACCACCGGCTCGAGCTCGCCTGCTACGGCTTCAACGAGCGGGCGATCCGTCACGCCGAACGGGTCGGCTTCGTGCGCGAGGGCATCCAGCGCCGGGCGTACCTCCGTCACGGCGAATGGCAGGACGCGGTGTTGTTCTCGCTGCTCCGGGAAGACCTCGACGGATGCTGACCCTGTACCAGGCCGAGTGGTGCCCGTACTCCTCCGCCGTTCGCGAGCGACTCACCGAGCTCGGGCTCGACTTCGTCGCCCGGCAAGTCGAGCCGCGCCAGCAGGACCGACGTGAGGTCGACGAGATCCCGACGCTCGAGACCGAGGACGGCGTCCGCTTCCAGGGGACAGACGCGATCTTCGAGTACCTGGCGACGCTCGATCCCTGGGAGCATGAGCACGCTCACCGCGCGCAGTACCGGGCCCACGAGAGGGAGCGGCGCGAGGAGACCACCGCGCGCGTCCTCGACGAGCACGCGCCGCTTAGGATGAAGCCATGACCGCAACCTTCCTGCACACGATGGTCCGCATCACCGATCCCGACCGCAGCCGCGCGTTCTACGAGGCGCTCGGCTTCGCCTTCGAGCGCGACATGGACATCGTCCGGAACGGCGAGAAGGAAGCAACGAACTACTTCTTCTCGCTCGGCGACGCCGACTCGGTGCTCGAGCTGACGTACAACCACGACGGCCGTGCGTATGAGCTGGGTACCGGCTACGGCCACATCGCGATCGGCGTCGACGATCTCGAGGGCACGCTCGCCCGTCTCGGCGAGCAGGGCATCGAGCCGGAGCGGCCGCCGTATCAGGTGCGCGAGGGCGGCAACTACCTGTGCTTCGTCCGCGACCCCGACGGGTACCGCATCGAGCTGATCGGGCGCGGTTGAGCGGCTGCCCCCGGGGCTGACGAGCGGGAGCCCCGTGCAACGTGAGATGTTCTCCGGGCCATGTGGCGGAACTGGGTCGGGAACCAGAGCTGTGAGCCGGCGCGCACCGCCGCGCCGGAGAGCGAGGACGAGGTTTCTGAGCTCGTCGCCGCCGCGGCCCGTGACGGGCTCGGCATCCGTGTCGCCGCGGCGGGTCATTCGTTCACGCCGGTCGTCGTCACCGACGGCCTGCTGCTCGACCTGACTCGACTCCCGCGCATTCGCTCCCTGGACACCGACCGGCGGCGGGTCGTCGTCGGGCCGGCGACCACGATCGGCGAGTTCGGCGAGCCGCTCTGGGCGGAGGGGCTCGGGTTGGCGAACCAGGGCGACATCGTCGCCCAGCAGATCGCGGGTGCGATCTCGACGGCGACGCACGGGTCGGGTCTCGAGTACGGCAGCTTCTCGTCGTCGGTGCGCCGGCTGCGGATCGTCACCGCGACCGGGGATGTGGTCGAGGCGACCGAGGGCGATCTGTTGCATGCCGCACAGGTGGCTGTGGGGTCGCTCGGCGTGATCACCGAGGTCGAGCTGGAGGTCGCGGAGGCGTACCGGCTTCGCGAGCAGGTCGACCACTGGTCGTGGGAAGAAGCGTGGGAGCCGTTCGAGGAGCTCGCTCGGCAGCACCGCCACTACTCGTTCTTCTGGATGCCGTCGGACGACTCCGCGCAGCTCTACGGGCTCGGAGAGCCCGGCGTCTCGCTCGCCGACCGCTGCCATGTGAAGATCTACGACGCCGTCGGCGACGACGTCCCCGACAGCGGCGAGCCGCACCGTCGCGTCGGTCCTGCGTTCCGCATCTATCCGATGGTGTACGAGCCGAACTTCCACGAGCTCGAGTACTTCGTCCCGTTCGAGCGCGGCCGGGACGCGCTCGCCGCGATGCGCGAGCTGATGCTCGCGAGCCTGCCGGCGTCGGTGTTCCCGATGGAGGTGCGCACCGTCGGCGCCGAGGAAGCGTGGTTGTCACACAGCTACGAGCGCGAGACCGTCGTGATCTCCGTGTCGGGCACGCCGGGCACCGATTACTGGCCCTATCTGCGCGACGTCGATCGTCTGCTGGGCGAGTTCGATGCTCGTGTCCACTGGGGGAAGCTGCACTTCCTGACGCGCGAGCAGCTCCTCGCCCGCTACCCGCGCGGTGCGGACTTTCTCGCGCTGCGCGCGTCGCTCGACCCCGAGGGCGTGTTCTTGAACGCTCATCTGCAGCCCCTCTTCGGACTGCAATAGTCGGCGGATGATCCTCTACAACAACGCGGTCTCGGGCAATTGTTACAAGGTCAGGCTGCTCTTCGCCCACCTCGGGATCGAGTGCGAGATGCGCGAGGTCGACGTGGTCGACCGGTCGAAGCGACCCGACATCCTCGGTGGCCTGAACCCGGCGCTGCGCGTGCCGACGCTCGTCCTCGATGACGGCCGCCCGCTCGCCGAATCGGGCGCGATCCTCTGGTACGCGGGTGAGGGAAGTCGATTCGTGCCCGACGACCGGTACGCGCGTGCGCAGGCGCTGCAGTGGATGTTCTTCGAGCAGTACGAGCACGAGCCGGCGATCGCGGTCGCTCGGTTCTTGATCGGCTACTCGCAGCTGCCGCGCGGGCAGTACGAGAAACGCTTGCCGCGGCTCTGGGCCGACGGCGCCCGCGCGCTCGACACGATGGAGCGCCACCTGTCCGGCAGGGACTGGCTCGTGGGCGACGCGATGACGGTCGCCGACATCGCGCTGTACGCGTATACGCACGCCGCAGAGGAAGGCGAGTTCGAGCTCGGCGGTTACGACGCGATTCGACGGTGGCTCGCTCGCGTCGCGGCGGAGCCCGGCCACGTTCCGATGTCTAGGTGATCGTGAGCGGCGCTCCGACGAGGCCGCTCGCATGTACGCGGACGACCGCCCCGCGAGGAAGCGTGCCGCGCCAGCGGAAGTAGCCGCGCGCATTCACCGGGACCCGCGCGAACGACGTCCAGGCGGTTCCGTTCCTGCGCTCGAGGACGGCGACGGTGCCGACATTGGGAGCGCGCAGTTGACCCCAGAGGCTTGTCGTTGTGCGGGCACGTGCCGTCTCCGCCAGGGGAAGCTCGAATGCGGCGAGAGCCGGACGAGGCGCGTTGCGGAGCGTGACGAGACCGCTCTGGAAGCGCGCGAGCGTCGGCTCGTCGCGATAGAGGAAGTGGATCAGCAAGTCGACGCGCGGTGCGCGGTACGCCGCGTACGCCCCCTCGGAAACGTAGCGCGCCTGAACCGCGGGGCTCACGCCCAGGATGCGGTCGGGCGGATTGCTCTGGTAGCCGTACTCGGTCAGCCAGATGCGCGCGCGCGGGAAGTATCGTCCGACAAGCCGCTCGAGCCGGTCGAGCGTCGCCATCGTCACGGTCGTGCAGCTCTTGCATCCCGGTGCGCGGAGCGGCGTCTCGCGCTTCGGATCGAGCGGATAGGGATTGTGCGCGTACACGTCGAGCCGCGCACGGGCGCGGTGCATCGCGGTGATCCAGGCGACCGGCGAGACTCCACCCGTAGAGCCTCGCGGCGCGGTGCCCCCGCCCGCCACCTTCACGCCCGCAGTGGCCGCATGGATCGCTGCGTACGCCGGGTTCAACAGGCGAGTGACGTAGAGCGACGCCGACGTCGG
>JAICUZ010000260.1 GCA_025935595.1 Burkholderiales bacterium | reverse complement strand
GGGCGTGCCGAGGATGCGGAAGCCGGCGGCCACGAGGTCACGCGCGCGCTTCAGCGGTGTCTGGCCGCCGACCGGGATCACGACGCCGTCAGGCTGCTGGCGGTCACACCCGGCGAGCACGCCGGCGGCGTCGAGCGGCTCGAAGTAGAGACGGTCGGATGTGTCGTAGTCGGTGGAGACGGTCTCGGGGTTGCAGTTGACCATCACGGCCTCGTAGCCGAGCGACCGAAACGTCTGCACGGCGTGCACGCAGCAGTAGTCGAACTCGATCCCCTGCCCGATCCGATTCGGGCCGGAGCCCAGGATCACGACGCGTTTCTTCGTGGGCGCCGGGGGTGCCTCGTCGAGCTCGTTCCAGGTCGCATAGAAGTAGTTGGATCGCGCCTCGACCTCGCCCGCACACGAGTCGATGCGGCGGTAGACAGGCGTCGCAGTCTGCTGGCGCGCCTCCTCTGCTTCGAGGTGGATCAGCTCGCGGCGGAACCACGGGTGCAGGTTCTCCGGCTGCCAGTCGAACGGCCCTTCGAGTCCGCGCTTCGCCTTCACGAACGCCTCGAGGAACGATCGGCCGATGCCCATCGTCTCGCCGACCGCTTTCATCTGCGTGCCGAGCGTCGCGTCCGCCCCGGGGAACTTCTCGAACGCGAAACGTGGGATCTTGACGACGACGTAGTCGAGCGTCGGCTCGAAGCTCGCCGGGGTCGTGCCGGTCAGGTCGTTCGGAACCTCGTCGAGCGTGTAGCCGACGGCGAGCTTGGCTGCGACCTTCGCGATCGGATAGCCGGTCGCCTTCGACGCGAGTGCGGACGAGCGCGACACGCGCGGGTTCATCTCGATGACGCGGATGTCGCCGCTCGCCCGGTCGCGTGCGAACTGGATGTTCGAGCCGCCGGTATCGACGCCCACCGCGCGAATGACGGCGATCGCTGCGTCGCGGAGCTCCTGGTACGCCTCATCGGAGAGCGTCATCTGCGGCGCCACCGTGACCGAGTCGCCGGTGTGCACGCCCATCGGATCGAGGTTCTCGATCGAGCAGACGATCACCACGTTGTCCGCGCAGTCGCGCACGACCTCGAGCTCGAACTCGTCCCAGCCCCGGACGGACTCTTCGACGAGCACCTGGCCGATGGGCGACTCAGCGAGCCCCCGCTCGACCTGCCGCCGCAGCTGTTCCGGCGTGTCGGCGAAGCCGCCGCCATGGCCGCCGAGCGTGAACGCGGGCCGCACGACCGCCGGCAGCGAGACACCGTCGAGGTCGTCCGGCGAGGTGACGATCCGCGACGTCGGCACCTTCAGGCCGACCGACTCGACCGTCTTCTTGAACAGCTCGCGGTCCTCCGCGCGCTGGATCGCGCCGATGTTCGCGCCGATCAACTCGATGCCGAGCTCGCGCAACACACCGGCCGCGTCGAGCTCGCGCGCCAGGTTGAGTGCCGTGCCGCCTCCCATCGTCGGCAGCAGCGCATCGGGGCGCTCGCGCTCGAGGACGCCCGTGACGCCCTCGAGGTCGAGAGGCTCGAGGTAGGTGCGGTCGGCGAAACCCGGGTCGGTCATGATCGTCGCCGGGTTCGAGTTGACGACGATCGTGCGGTAGCCGTCCTGGCGCAGCACCTTGAGCGCCTGGCAGCCGGCGTAGTCGAACTCGGCGGCCTGCCCGATCACGATCGGGCCCGAGCCGATGAGCGCGATGCTCTCGATGTCGGTTCTCCTAGGCAGCGGTCTTCAGCTCCTCCACGAACGAGCCGATGATCGACGCCGCGTCGTGCGGGCCGGGTGACGCCTCCGGATGGAACTGCGCCGAGCGAGCGCGCAACTCCGGATAGTCGAGCCCCTCGACCGTCCCGTCGTAGAGCGAGCTGTGCGTCACGCCCGACTCGTCGCCCGGCGCGACCGCGAAGCCGTGGTTCTGCGACGTGACGAGCACCTTGCGTGACCGGTGGTCGAGCACGGGGTGGTTCGCGCCGCGATGACCGAACGGCAGCTTGAAGGTTTCCTTGCCGGTCGCCAGCGCCAGCAGCTGGTGCCCGAGGCACACGCCGAGGACCGGCACGCGACCGAGCAGGTCCTGCAGCATTCGCGTCTCGTCTGCGAGCGGCGCCGGGTCGCCGGGGCCGGGCGAGAGCAGCACGCCGTCGTAGTCGGCGAGCGAGTCCGCGGCGACGTCGTGGGGGAAGACGTCGACCGCCGCGCCGCTCGCCTCGAGCGTCCGAAGGATGGAGCGCTTACACCCGAAGTCGACCACGGCGACCCGCACCGCTCCGTCGCGTGCATAGGTGTACCGGTCGCGCGTCGACACGCCTGCAACGAGGGCTGCACCTGCCATCGCCGGCTGCTCGCGGACCGCACGCAGCACTTCGTCGGTGTCGTGATCGCCCGCGACTGCCGCTGCGCGCATCGCGCCTGCCTCGCGCAGATGCAGGACGAGCGAACGCGTGTCGACACCGGTGAGCCCGACGACGCCCTGGTCGTGGAGCCAGTCCGTCCACTCAGGCCCGCGTGCCTCCCGCATCACGACCGCCGTCGCGTGCGTCCGCCGCGACTCGGACCGGCGCTCGTCGACACCGTAGTTGCCGATCATCGGCGCGGTGAAGCAGACGATCTGTCCTTCGAAGCTCGGGTCGGTGGCGACCTCCTGGTACCCGGTCATCGACGTGGTGAAGACGGCCTCGCCGAACGCGAACCCGTCGGCGCCGACCGACTCGCCCGCGAACACCGCCCCGTCCTCGAGGATCAACGCCCCGCTCATTCGAACGCCACCCTGCCGGCGGCGATCGTGAGCGAGACGCGGCCATTGAGCCGTTCGCCGAGCAGCCACGAGTTCTGCGACCGCGACCGGAGCCTGTCGGCGCGGACGCGCCACGAGCCGGCGAGATCGAGCAGCGTCAGGTTCGCGGGCGCTCCGACCGCGATACGCGGCCGGTCGAGCCCGAAGATGACCGCGGGTCCGGCGGACATTCGCTCCAGCACCGTTTCGAGGGTGAGCAAGCCCGGCTCGACGAGATAGGTGTACAGCGCGGAAAACGCCGTCTCGAGGCCGACGACGCCGAACGGCGCCGACTCGAACGGAACGTCTTTCTCGTCGAGCGAATGCGGTGCGTGGTCGGTCGCGACCGCGGAGATCGTGCCGTCGCGAAGTCCGTCGATCAGCGACGCACGATCGTCCTCGGTGCGCAACGGGGGGTTCATCTTGAAGTTCGGATCGAGGGTTCGAATCGCGTCGTCCGTCAGGCACAGGTGGTGCGGCGACACCTCGCCGGTGACGCAGAAGCCCGCCTCGCGCCCGCGGCGAAGATGACCGACCGACTCGCGCGCGGAGAGGTGCATCAAGTGCACCGACTGGCCCGTGTCACCGGCCAGATCGACGTCGCGGGCGACCATCAGGCTCTCGCCGAGCGACGGCCACCCTCCGATCCCGAGCTCCGAGGCGACGGCGCCGGCGTGCGCATGCCCGCCGCGCGTCAGCGTCTGCTCCTCACAGTGAACCGCGATCGTGCGGCCGGTGATCGCGTTGTACTGCAGCGCGCGGCGCATGACACCGGCAGTCGCGACGGGCCGTCCGTCGTCCGTGAAGCCGACGGCGCCTGCGTCGGCGAGCGAACCGAGCTCCGCGAGCTCTTCCCCCGCCTGCCCCTTCGTGATCGCAGCGAAGAAGCCGACCGGAATGTGGGCCTCGGTCTCCGCACGCGCACGCAGGCCGCGGACAGTTCCCGGGTCGTCGACGACCGGATCGGTGTTCGGCATCGCGAGGATCGCGCAGTAGCCGCCTGCCGCCGCCGCTGCGGTCCCTGACGCGATCGTCTCCTCATCCTCGCGTCCGGGTGTGCGGAGGTGCACGTGCGGATCGACGAACGCCGGCACGTGGGTCTGGCCGGCTGCGTCGACGACGCGATGCTCGTTCGCGTCGAGCCGTTCGCCGATCTGCGCGATCACGCCGTTGTCGATGCGAACGTCGAGCACAGCATCGACTCTCT
>JAICUZ010000122.1 GCA_025935595.1 Burkholderiales bacterium | reverse complement strand
GGTCGAACCGAGCTTCTTCCGTAGCCGCCGGACGCACACGTCGACGACGTTCGATCCCGGATCGAAGCTGTACCCCCAGACCTCGGAGAGCAGGCGCTCACGGCTCACGATCTCGCCCGGATGGCACACGAGGTGGTACAGCAGGCGAAACTCGCGGTCGGAGAGATCGACGATGCGGTCGCCGACCTGCGCCCGGCGGCGGGCAAGGTCGAGCTCGATGGAGCCGGCACGGATGTGTGAGCCGCCGATCGAGTCGCCGCCACGCCGGAGGTGCACCCTCACGCGCGCCACGAGCTCGTCAAAGGAGAACGGCTTTGCCAGGTAGTCGTTCGCGCCGAGATCGAAGCCGCGCAGCTTCGTCGGCAGGTCGGAGCGCGCAGAGAGGATGAGAACCGGGACGTCGCCTCGTGCCTGCCGAAGCTCCGAGAGCACGCGCAAGCCGTCGAGCCGCGGCAGCAAGAGGTCGAGGATCACGAGCTCGTACGGGCCGTCGAGGGCGAGTCGCAATCCCGCCGCGCCGTCCTCGGCGGCGTCGACCACGAAGCCCTCTGCCTCGAGCCCTAGCCGCAGGAAGTCGAGGATCCTGGGCTCATCCTCGATGACGAGAACGCGCATCCCCGCGCCGACCCTACAGCGCGGCGCGGGATGTGTACAGACGACCGATGCCGCGACTGCGGTCGCCGCTGAGCGAGGATCCTGAGAAGTGACTGTGGAATGACGCCGAGATGACAGTTTCGTCACAAACACGGCGTTGTCGTTCGTGACTCGATATATCGGCGTCCGGTGGGCGCGAAGCTTGCGATCCTCGTCGCTGCGGTCCTGGCGGTCGCCGTCGCGATCGGCTTCTACGTCGGGTTCCTGACCGGCGGGCCGACGCCGTACCGGCCGCCGGCCGGGAGCGCCTCCGGCGCTCGCAGCATCGACCTGACGCTGCAGACGGTCGCCGCCGTCGGGTCGAAGCTCTCGCCGAACAAGAACTGGGTGTCCTATCTCGTGCGCGAGAACGGTGTGTGGCACCGAAGCACCGTCTGGACACTGCCGGCGAACACGCTCGTGCACGTCACTCTCTACAACTTCGACGGGCAGAGCGGCCTTCGGAATCCCTTCCTCGCGCAGGCACGCGGCGTCGTCGGCGGGACCTTCGCGATCAACGGCAAGCCGGCCTCGACGATCGACCCCGACGCCGCGTCGCACACCTTTGCGATCCCGGCCCTCGGCGTGATCGTTCCGATCCTCGGCGTCACAGACGACGCGCCCAAGCAGTGCGACGACGCGCCGTGCCCGATGTCCACCGCGCACGAGACGATCACCTTCACGTTCCGCACGGGGAAGAAGGGCCACTATCGCTGGCAGTGCTTCGTGCCGTGCGCAGCCGGTTTCGTCTACGGCTTCGGCGGGCCGATGCAGACGGTCGGCTACATGGACGGGTACGTCAATGTGGTCTAGCCGGAGTCACGGCCAGCGGATCGCCGCGCTGACCGTGATCGGAACGGCGATCGTGCTGCCGCTCGTCGTCTTCGTCCTGGGGCCGCACATGCCGCCGGGGAAGGGAACGCCGGTCGCGTCGAGCCAGGTGACCGACAACACCGTTCTCCTCGTCGTGATGACACCCTTCACGATGTTCATCCTCGCGTACCTCGCGTACGCGCTGGTCGTGTTCAGGGCGCCGAAAGGCGAGGAGATCGTCGACGGCGCGCCGATGCGCGGCCACTTCAAGTCGCAAGTGGCGTGGCTCGCGACCACGACTGCCGCCGTCCTCTTCCTCGCGATCTTCGGCACGACCGAGCTGCTCGCCGACAACGGCGCCGGCGGCGGCGGCGGCCCGAACCCCGTCGCGAAGCCGAGCGGCGCTGTGTTCCCCGTCCAGGTGATCGCGCAGCAGTGGGAGTTCACCTACCGCTACCCGACGTACGGCGGTGTCGAGACCGCCACGCTGGTGTTGCCCGCGGGACGCCAGATCGCGTTCCACGTGACGTCGCTCGACGCCATCCACTCGTTCTGGGCGTACCAGCTCGGAGTGAAGGCCGACGCGAACCCCGGCGTCGACAACGTGGCGTACGTGCGCACGAAGAACCCATCGACGTTCCAGATCCGCTGCGCCGAGCTCTGCGGGCTCTGGCACGGCTACATGTCCGACACGGGACGCGTCGTCAGCGCCGCCGACTTCGCGACGTGGATCGCAGCGCGCCGTCGCCAGTTCGCGCCGAGCATGAAGTACCTGCCGAAGTACGCACCGTCGTACGCGCCCGACCCGACCTTCCGCGCCGGATGAAGCTTCGTCGCCTGATCGGCTTCAACCTCCTGACGGCGGTCGTGCTCGGAGTCGTCGGCTTCTACGTGGGGTGGTGGCTCGGGCACCTCGTCAAGGCGGAGAGCATCGAGTACTTCGACGACACCGGCCAGAACGACATCGCGCTCTTCGTCGCGTACTTCACCGGTGTCGTCGGGTTCCTCGTCGGCCTCGGGTTCGCGAACTACCCCGTCCAGCGCCTGCTCGGCAAGCCGCCGTCGCTCCGCGAGAAGGAGACGGCCGGCATCGGGCGCTATTTCGGCCTGTGCACCGACCACAAGGTGGTCGGCATCCAGTACCTGATCGGGATCGGCGCGTTCATCTTCATCGGCGGCCTGAACGCGATGCTCATCCGCTTCGAGTTGTTGCGCCCGACGCATCTCGCCTGGAACGGCAACAACTACCTCACGCTCGTCGGCCTCCACGGCACGATGATGATGGGAATGATGACGAGCGGGATCCTCGGCCCGTTCGCGAACTACTTCGTGCCGTTGATGATCGGCGCCCGGCGCATGGCGTTCCCCCGCATCGAGGCGCTGACGTTCTGGCTGCTGATGGCGGCCGGGACGATCCTGATGACTGCGCTCGCGTTCGGCGGCTTCCCGACCGGCTGGACCGGCTACGCACCGCTGTCCGAGCAGTCGAACATGGGCGTGGACGCGTACATCGCATTCTTCGCGCTCGTGGGCCTGTCGATGATGTTGCTCGGGCTCAACATGCTGGTCACCGTGATCACGATGCGCGCTCCCGGCCTCTCGTGGAGCAGGCTGCCGATCTTCGTGTGGGGAACCATCACGACGTCGGTGCTGATGGTTCTGGCCGCGCCGGTGCTGGTCTCGACGCTGTTCATGCTCGCGCTCGACCGGACTGCCCAGACGAGCTTCTTCAACGTGCAGGCGGGTGGCAGCCCATATCTGTACGAGAACCTCTTCTGGATCTTCGGCCACCCCGAGGTCTACGTGCTCGCACTGCCCGGGATGGGGATCGTGCTCGAGATCCTGCCGGTGTTCGCGCGCAAGCCGCTCTGGGGCTACCGCCTCGCGGTCACCGGGATGGTCGGGATCATGCTGCTCAGCTTCCTCGTCTGGCAGCACCACCTGTTCGTGAGCGGGATCAACGGCGACCTGCGCCCGTTCTACATGCTCTCGACGGAGCTCATCTCGCTTCCGACCGGCTTCATCTTCGTCTGCGCGCTCGGGACGCTCTGGGCCGGCCGGATACGGCTGACGGTGCCGATGCTGTTCGCGCTCGCGTGGATCTTCAACTTCCTCGTCGGCGGGCTGTCCGGAGTCTTCCTCTCCGATGTGCCGAGTGACGTGACGACGCACGGAAGCTTCTTTTCGATGGCGCACTTCCACTACACGATCATGGGCGGCCTGCTGTTCGCGTTCTTCGGCGCCATCTACTACTGGGTGCCGAAAATGACCGGCTTCGAGCTGAACGAGCGCCTCGGGAAGATCCATTTCTGGGTCATGTTCATCGCGTTCAACTCGACGTTCGGCCCGTTGCTCGTGATCGGGTTCCTCGGGATGCCGCGTCGCGTCGTCACGTACGCGGGCTACCTGCAGGGCGCGAACGAATGGGTGTCGATCTCGGCGTTCGTCCTCGGAGCCTCCATGCTCGTGTTCCTCGTCAACCTCGTCTGGACGCAGGTCTTCGTCCGGACACCGGCCGCCGCGAACCCGTGGGGCTCGAAGTCGATCGAGTTCCAGCTTCCGTCACCGGTCCCGGTGCACAACTTCGACCGCATCCCGACGTTCGGGCCCGATCCGTATCCATACGGCGGCATCGAGGGCACCCGCCCGGTGGTGGTTCCGGCGAGACCGACGGCATGAGTGAGCTGGCCCAGCACTCGACCGACTACGGCGTCGTCGAGCACGAGTCGACGTCGACCGTCGAGCGCAACCTGGCGATCGGGTCGCGGCTCTGGGCGAGCGCGCTCGTGTTCTTCTTCTTCGCGTTCCTGTTTGCGTACTTCTATCTCCGCTCGCTGAACGAGAACGGTTTGTTCAAGCCGAAAGGCGTGCACGCTCCGCAGGGCTTCGGGATCGCGATCGTGATCTGCCTCGTCCTCAGCGCTACGCTCCTGTACCTCGGCGCAGCCGACCAGCGCGCCGACCGGCGGCCGGCGTGGCGGCTCAAAGGGCTCGGTGCGTTCGCCTTCGGCATCGCCGCGATCGCGTTGCAGATCATCGCGTGGGCGAGCATCGGCTTCGGTCCCACCGACGGCGGCTATGCGTCGGTGTACCTCGGTTGGACGGGGCTCTACACGATCTTCGTCTTCGGCACGCTCTACTGGCTCGAGACATGCCTCGCACTTTCGTACCGCTACCGGGGCGAGCCGTTCGGCAAGGCCGAGGTCGCGCCTGGCGACGCCTCCGGCGACGCGCATCGCGAGGCTCACGACATCGCGAATCCCGTGCACCTGAACACCTCAGAGGTGTCGGCGCTCACGTTCACGTGGACGACGCTCGTCGCGATCGGCGTCGTCACCTGGCTCGTGCTGTACGTCCTCTGAGATGGTCTTCGAGTGGCCTCTCGTCGGGCTGCTGGTTGCCGCCGTCCTGTACGCGCTCGGTCGGCGCCCGCGCGACAGCGCTCGCCGCGACGTCTGCTTCTACAGCGGGCTGCTCGTGATCGTGGCGGCGATCGACTCGCCGGTCGACCGGTACGCCGACCGCCTCTTCTGGGTCCACATGGTTCAGCACGTGTTGCTGACGATGGTCGCGCCGCCGCTGATCCTTCTCGGCCGTCCATGGCCGCGCTCGGTGCGGGCCATCCCGTTGACCGCTCGGCGCGTGATCGCTCGCAGCCTGCATGCCTGCCGGGCGCTTGCAGCGCCGCTCGTCGCGTTCGTCCTTTTCAACGGGGTCTTGCTTGCCTGGCACCTGCCGGCGTTATTCGACCTGACGCTGCGAAACGAGGCCGTGCACGATCTCGAGCATGCGCTGTTCTTCGTCACGGCACTGCTCTTCTGGACGCATCTCACGCCGACGTCGCGGCGACCGCGCCTCGGCGCTGCGCGGCGCGTTGCGTACGGCGTCGGTGCGATCCTCGTCAGCTGGGTGCTCGCGGTCGTGCTCGGCTTTGCGTCACATCCGCTGTACGGGCACTACGCCGCGCTCGCACACCGGCCGGGCGGCCTGTCGGCGCTCGCCGACCAGCAGCTCGCGGCCGGGATCATGTGGGTGCCTGCGTCGATCCCGTTCACGATCGCGGTGCTCGTCGCCGCCTACGACGTGCTCGAGCCGTCGAAGAAGGCAGCCGTGCCCGACCTACGACCGAGGGAGACCTGATGCTCGCTTCGTTCCTCACCGCGTCCCTGCTCACGTTGCTCCTGCCCGTCGGCTTGCTCGTGCTGGTCGGGATCTGGTGGACGGTCGCCGGGCGCCGTCGCGACGAAGTCTGACGAGGGTGCGCAAAGCCTTCGTCCTCGCAGTCGCCTCCGCCGCCGTCGTCGGCATCGCGGTCGGCCTGCTCTTGCACAACGAGTTCGGCTCGTCACGCGCGCTCGCGCGTCCAGCTCTCCCTTCTTTGTACGGACAGGCGACGTGGCGGAGCGGTGAGGTTCCCGCGCCGCCGTTCCAGCTTCGCGACCAGCACGGGCGCACAGTGCGTCTCACGGCGCTGCGCGGCAGGACGGTCGTGCTCGCATTCATGGACTCGCTGTGCACGTCGGAGTGCCCGATCGAAGCAGCGCAATTCGCGGCTGCGCTGCGCGCGCTTCCCGGCTCGGCGAAGCCGCGGCTCGTCGTCGTGAGCGTCGACCTCGCCGACACTCCGGCGTCGGTCGCGCGCGCAGCACGGAAGTGGCATCTGCCGGCCGGGTTCGAATGGCTGCTCGGCACACATGCGCAACTCGCGCCCGTTTGGCGGGCATACAGCATCGCCGTGCGGCCGACCAAGAGCGGCGACGTCGAGCACAGCGACGCGTTCTACGTCATCGACCGAAACGGCGACGAGCGTGCCGGCTTCCTGTCCCCGTTCATACCCGGCCTGCTGACGCGCGATCTCCGGCGGCTCGCGACGACTTAGAGCGGGTAGCGCTCGCCGCCGCGGATCGGAATCGGCAGGCGATTCCCCGGCGGCGCGAGGGGGCAGACCCAGCGCGGGTCGTAGCAGCAGGACGGGTTGTAGGCGAAGTTGAAATCGAGGACGAGGCTGCCGTTCTCGCTGCCGAGGTCGGACCCTTTGACGGTGTCGAGCAGATAGCGCCCGGCACCGTACGTCTCGTCGCCGCTCGTCGCGTCGGCGAAGCACAGGTACACGCCGCCTCCGTATCCGTCCAGCCAGTACAGGTCGAGGGACAGTCCCTGGCCGTGGACGGCGAAGTCCGCGCGAGCGAAGCGCGTGAACGAGTACGGGTGCTCGCCGGACGTCGCGATCTCGCGCCGCGCGCGCTCGGCCGGCTCGACCGCGGCGAGCACACGCAGCTCCGGGTCGTAGTCGAAGTAGGGGAGACCCGTGAAGGTCGCGCGCGTCTCCTCCCGCAGCGGCGTCTGCGGATGCGTGGCGAAGAGCTCGTCTCGCGTTGCGCGCCATAGCTCCCACGCCTGTCGCGGATCGCTCGTGCTGCGAACCTGCGCGTACAGCTCGAACACGCGGCGCTTCCAGTCGAGGAGATCGAGCTCGTCCAGAGCACGAGTGTAGTGTCGGCCCGCCGATGCAGGGCGACGCCGAATCGCTGCCGCTGGAGGTCGCGCTCGTCTGGGCGCTCTTCCTGCTCGATGCGGTCGCGATCCTCGTCACGTACTCGCGCCTGCCGGCTCACGACCTCTACCACGTCTCGGGCTCGGGGCTCGAGGGCGGGCTGAGCCGCGTGCTCGTCGACTCGAACTTCCCGACCGCGCTCGTCGCGATCGCGATTCTCCTCGTGCTGATCGACCGGCTGCGGCGGCTTCGGGCCGTTGCGGTCATCGGGATCGTGTTGTGTACGCCGGTCTTCTGGCCCGGCGTGGTCGACGAGGCGAACCTCGACGCGCGGCCCGTGAACGCGATCGCCGCGGTCGGTGTGTTGACCGCGCTCGTGCTGTCTCTGCTCTGCGGCTTCCGCGAGTGGTCGCGCAACGCGCGCGGGGACGGCTATCGGGACGTCGTGGGGACGCTGGCCGTCCTCGTCTCGCTGCCGTGGATCTTCGCCGAGCTCGGCTTCTTTCTCGACGGCGTGCCACTGCTTCGCCGCGTGTT
>JAICUZ010000381.1 GCA_025935595.1 Burkholderiales bacterium | reverse complement strand
CTCCTCGTGGCGAGCGACGTCCGCAAGGAGTTCGGCGGCCTCACCGCCGTCAACGACGTCGACTTCACGATCCCGCAGAACTCGATCGTCAGCCTCATCGGCCCGAACGGCGCCGGCAAGACGACGTTCTTCAACATGCTGACCGGCGTCTACAAGCCGACGTCGGGGCAGATCGTCTTCGACGGGACCGACGTCACCGGGAAGCCGCCGCACGCGATCACGCACCTCGGCGTCGGGCGGACGTTCCAGAACATCCGCCTCTTCCAGCAGATGACGGCGCTCGAGAACGTGCTCGTCGGCATGCACTCCCGGCTCGCGAGCGGCTTCATACGCACGATCCTCCGCACGCCGAAGATCAGGCGTCAGGAGCGCGAGGCGATCGAGCGCGCGCGCGAGCTCCTGCGCTTCTGCAGCCTGCGCGGGCGCGACGACGAGTGGGCGCGGAACCTCTCCTACGGCGACCAGCGCCGGCTGGAGGTCGCGCGGGCGCTCGCGACCGAGCCGAAGCTCCTGCTCCTCGACGAGCCGACGGCGGGCATGAACCCGCAGGAGACCGCCGCGTTCACCGACTTCGTCTCGAAGCTCCGCTCCGAGCACGAACTGACCGTGCTGATGATCGAGCACGACATGAAGGTGATCATGAGCATCTCCGACCGTGTGACCGTGCTCGATTACGGCGAGAAGATCGCCGAGGGCGCGCCGAAGGAGGTACAGAAGGACGAGCGCGTGATCGAGGCGTACCTCGGCCGGGCGGCGACGGCATGAGCGCCACCGACGGCGTCATCCTCGAGGTCACCGACGTCCACACGTACTACGGCGCGATCGAGGCGCTGAAGGGGATCTCGATCAACGTCCGCGAGGGCGAGATCGTCACGCTGATCGGCGCGAACGGCGCGGGCAAGTCGACGACGCTTCGCTCGATCAACGGCCTCAACCGGCCCCGCAAGGGGACGATCACGTTCCAGGGCAGGGACATCACGTCGACGCCCGCGCACGAGATCGTGAAGATGGGCATCGCGCAGTCGCCGGAAGGCCGGCGGCTCTTCCCGCGCATGAGCGTCTACGAGAACCTCCAGATGGGCGCGTTCCAGCGGCCGCGAACCGACAAGGCGATCGGCGAGGACCTCGACCGCGTCTACACGCTCTTCCCGCGCCTCTCCGAGCGGAAGACGCAGGCGGCGGGGACGCTCTCGGGCGGCGAGCAGCAGATGGTCGCGATCGGGCGCGCGCTGATGGCCCGGCCGAAGCTTCTGATGCTCGACGAGCCGTCGATGGGGCTCGCGCCGATCTTCGTCGAGCGGATCTTCGACATCATCCGCGAGATCAACGCGCAGGGGACGCCGATCCTGCTCGTCGAGCAGAACGCGCTCATGGCGCTCGATGTCGCGAACCGCGGCTACGTGCTCGAGACGGGCCACGTCGCGCTCGCCGACGACGCGAAGGTGCTCCGCGAGAACGAGCAGGTCCGCAAGACCTACCTCGGCGAGGAGTAGTCGACCCGCACCGGGAAGT
>JAICUZ010000312.1 GCA_025935595.1 Burkholderiales bacterium | reverse complement strand
GTGATCGACAAGGTCGAGGTGAAGACGATCGCCGAGCTGTCGCCGAACGAGATCGAGCACGACAACCCGGAGATCCGCCACACGGACGAGCTGTGCCGCTTCCTCGGCCAGCTCTACAACCGGGACGTCGAGGAGAGCGACACCGTGACGGTGATCCGCTTCTCGGCGATCAAGCCGAGCCTCGGCTTGCTCTAACGCCGCCGGCCGAGATAATCCGCTACATGCGGCCCTTGGGGAGAGCGGTCGGTGTCGTGCTCGCGTCGTCGTTGCTCGGCTTCGCCGGGGTGGCGCACGCAGACCGCACGACGCACGACCGGACCAGGGTCGACGGGTTCGCTGAGGCGTTCTTCGGCTGTCCAGCCTTTCATCCGCCGGCCGGGACCGTCTGCCGTGAGACACACGTCGAGTTGTTCCGCGAGAACGGCGTCACCGACGGCGGGCCGGTCGGCCCGTCGACCTGGAGCGTGCTGGTCGAGCAATACGGGCTCGAGTTCACGAGCGACGACCCGGACGTCGACCCGATCGGCCCGATCGACTACGCCGTCGGCGCGATCGACGATCCGGCCGTCACGTTCGACGACCAGCACCTCGACTTCGCGACCCTCGACGCTGCGGTGCCGATGTCGGACGGATCGACGTCGAACCTGCACATGCGCTGGACGCCGACGTCTGCGCGGCAGGTCTACGGAAACGACGGCCCGTTCCTGGCCGGGAACGGCCTCGCGCGTCACTTCAACGACGGATGTGTCACGGCGAACACGAATGCTCACCAGAAGGTGCGCTTCGGCGTGGCCGCCGGGACGCTGAACGGGACGCCGTTCCGATCGTACGGCGACTTCCCGTTCGCGGGCTGGATCCAGACGGCGCAGTTCCTGACGCTCAACACGGTTCACGGCGCCTGCAGCTAGCGGGGTCCCGTCCCGATAGCGTGACCGGACTGTGACTCCGCTGCAGCCGGTCGATCGCGCCGAGGTGACGATCGTCGTCGACAACTACGTCGATGTGCTGATGGCCGGTTCCGATGGCGTGACCCGGTACAACGCGACGGACTGGGGTGCGCGGGACCAGCTCGTTGCCGAGCACGGATTCTCCGCCCTTCTCACTGTGGAGGTCGACGGGCGCCGGAGCTCAGTCCTGTACGACGGCGGCCTCACTCCCGCGGCGCTCGCCCGCAACCTCGACATTCTTGAGGTACCCGTCAAGGAGCTCCGCGCGCTCATCGTCTCGCACGGTCACGCGGATCATCACGGGGGGCTCGAGGCGCTCTTCGAGCGGTACGGCCGGCAGCGCCTCCCGCTCCTCATCCATCCCGAGGCGTGGCAGGAGCGCAAGGTGGTCTTCCCGACCGGGGGCGAGCTCCACCTGCCGCCGCCGAGCCGCCGCGACCTCGAAGCCGAGGGTGTGGAGGTGATCGAGGAGCGCGGGCAGACACTGCTGCTCGACTCGACGGTTCTCGTCTCCGGCCAGGTCGAGCGAACGAGCGCGTTCGAGCAAGGCTTCCCGATCCACTTCGCACACGGCGACCATGGGTGGGAGCCGGACCCGATGATCTGGGACGACCAGAACCTGATCGTGAACGTCGACGGTCGAGGCCTCGTCGTCATCTCCGGCTGTTCGCATGCCGGTGCGGTGAACGTCCTACACAACGCGCAACGGCTCACCGGCGAGCAGCGTGTCGCCGGATTCGTCGGCGGGCTGCACCTCACGGGCGGGCTCTTCGAGCCGATCATCGGCCCGACGGTAGACGCCTTCGTCGCCGCGGGCATCGAGCGCCTTCTGCCGGCGCATTGCACCGGGTGGAAAGCGGTGCATGCGTTCGCTCGGGCGCTGCCCGACGCGTTCGTGCAGCCGGCCGTCGGGTCGACCGTCACCTTCTCGGCGAGCGCGGGACTGCCGGGTTGACCGTGAGCGAGGCGGAGACCCACTACGCACTGAGCGGGGACGTGCACATCGCCTACCAGGTGACCGGAAACGGCCCCTTCGACCTCGTGTTCGTGCCGGGTTTCGTCACCCACATGGAGCTGCAGTGGAAGATGCCCGGGTTCGTCGACTTCCTGCACGACCTCGGCTCGGACATGCGGCTCATCCGGTTTGACAAGCGCGGCACGGGGATGTCCGACCCCGTCAGCGGCGCGCCGAGCCTCGAGACGCGCATGGACGACGTGCGCGCGGTGATGGATGCCGCCGGGTCGCAGCGCGCCGCGTTCTTCGGGCTCTCTGAGGGGGCGGCGATGAGCATCCTGTTCGCCGCCACGTATCCCGAGCGTGTTGCCGCTCTGGTGGTGAGGAGCTGCTCGCCGCGGACGATGTGGGCGCCGGACTTCCCGTGGGGGCGGAGCCCCGAGGCGTACAAGCGCGAGACGGAGCAGGCGCTCGGCGTGTACGCGAGTCGCGACCAGGCACGGGAGGTCGTGCGCGGCTTCGGTGTGCTGAGCGACGAGCAGGTCGAGGCTTACATCGACCTGCTTCGCTACGGCGCAAGTCCCGGCATGCTCGAGGCGCTGTACCGGATGAACCGCGAGATCGACATCCGCGACGTGCTCCCGACGGTCCGGGTGCCGACCTCGTCATGCACGGGACCGAGGACCACATCGTGCCGGTCGAGGTCGGCAGATACACCGCGGAGCGGCTACGCGCTGCGCGATTCGTCGAGCTCCCGGGCGTGGGGCACCTGGCGCTCGGCGATGCGAACGCGGATCGCATCCAGATCGAGATGCGACGCTTCCTGGACGAGGTCTGGCAGACCGGAGCATGGGAGGACACCGAGCCGGAGCGAATGCTCGCGACCGTGCTCTTCACCGACATCGTCGACTCGACGACGAAGGCGATC
>JAICUZ010000340.1 GCA_025935595.1 Burkholderiales bacterium | reverse complement strand
GCTCGACGCATTACGAAGCTTCGTCGTGTAGACGGTGTTCATCAGGGGCGGAGCGGTGAACGAGTAGACGCCGCCGGTGGTGGTCTGTACCGTCGCGATCTTCTGCGCGGCGCTCGTCCCGCACGGCTGAGCGAGAACGTCGACGCTCTCGCCCGCCTTGGCGGTCGACACCGTCCCGGTCCCCGCAACCTTCCCGCCGAAGATCAGGAGCAGCGGTTTCGCGGTCAGCGTCAGCGAATCGGGTGGCGCCGTGACCGTGATCGAGCCACGGAAGGTGTTCCCTTTCGTGTTCGGGTCGGAATACGAGTACGACCCGGCGGCGTGGAAGACGCAGCTGCCGGAAGCCGCAGGCTGCAGCACGAGTGGGTTCGGCGTGCACGTCAATCCGCTCGCGGTCTTGAAGCTCACCTGATGCGCGACGGTGTCGCTGTTCGTGAACGTCACCGTGTCCTCCGGGACGAGCGAGACGCTCTTCGGCACGTAGCCGTTCTTCGTGATCGTCACGGTGACCGTCTTGGCGACGGCGCTCGCGCCGGACACGACGAGCGCCGGCACGGCGACCGACAGGACGAGCAGTGCCCGCATGCTCGCCTGATTCGCCGCCCGGTCGAGGAAGCCTCTCATCCGTCTCAACGTGACGGATCAGCGGCTCCGTTGGGCAAAAGCCCCGTAAATCCGACGTCCCTCGTTCGAGGGACGCTACGCGGAGGCGGCGGCGCGCTTCCGGTTCGGCAGATGGATCGCCCGGCCGAGCGCGACGAGGCCCGCTTCCTTGATCGCCTCGCTGAGCGTCGGGTGCGCGGCCATGCCGTCGGCGATCGTCTCGACCGTCGACTCGGCGTCGATCGCGACCGTGCCGGCCTCGATCAGGTCGGTCACGTGCGGCCCGACCATGATCAGGCCGAGCAGCTCGCCGTACTTGGTCTCGTGGATCGACTTGACCCACCCGACGGTGTCGCCCTGCATGACGGCTCGCGCATTCGCGACCCACGGGAACGTGCCGACCGCGACGTCGTCGCCGTACTGCTCGCGCGCCTGCGCCTCGGTGAGGCCGACGCCCGCGATCTCCGGATCCGTGTAGATAGGACGTGGCACAGCGCGGTTGTCGACGACCGCCTCGTGATCGCACGCGTTCTCGGCCGCCACCTCGCCTTCGCGAAACGCGGTGTGCGCGAGCTGCCAGTAGCCGGCGCAGTCGCCGACCGCGTAGATGTGCGACGCCGTCGTGCGGCGGTGGTCATCGGCGGTGATGCCCTTGCGCTTGTCGTAGGAGACACCGGCCGCCTCGAGCCCGATGCCCTCGACGAGCGGGCCGCGGCCGACCGACACGAGCATCAGGTCGCATTCGACCGACTCGCCCTCGCCGAACGACACACGGAGCGTGTTGCCGTGCTGCTCGACGCCGGTGCACTGCTTGCCGAGCTGCAGCGCGATGCCGCGCTTGCCGAACGCCTTCGCGAGCTCCTTCGCCGCATCCGCGTCCTCCTGCGGGATCAGCGAATCGAGCATCTCGATGATCGCCACCTCGGAGCCGAAGCGGTTGAAGATCGACGCGAACTCGGCGCCGATGATTCCGCCGCCGAGGATGACGAGCCGGCGCGGCACCTCGGTCTGGGCGAGCAGCCCCGTCGAGTCGACGCAGAGGTCGCTCTCGAGGCCCGGGATCGGCGGCCGCAGCGGGAACGAGCCCGTCGCCACGATCGCGCTCTTGAAGTTGACGTCCTCGCCGCCCTCGACGCGGATCGTGTTCGGCCCGGTGAACGTGCCGGCGCCTTTGACCCACTCGACGCCGTTCGCCTTGAACAGCGAGGCCACGCCGCCGGTCATCTGCTTGACGACTGCGGTCTTCCACTCGTTCGCCTTCGCGAAGTCGAGCTGCGGCTCCGCGACGGTCACACCGAGCTTGCCGAACGTCTCGTGCGCCTGGTGCAGGAAATGCGCGGTCTGCACCCATGCTTTCGTGGGGATGCACCCGACGCGCAGGCAGGTACCGCCGAGCTCGGGCTCCTTCTCGATGCACGCGACCTTGGCGCCGAGCTGCCCGGCGCGAATCGCTGCGGTGTAGCCGCCGGGCCCACCGCCGAGGACTGCGATGTCGACATCCATGACGGCGATCGTACCGACCGTAAAGATCATCCCGGCGAAGGAGGCGAATCGTCCATGTGACCGACGGACACGTGCCTACGGTGGAGGGATGAAGTTCCTGCTCGTCCTCTTCTC
>JAICUZ010000013.1 GCA_025935595.1 Burkholderiales bacterium | reverse complement strand
TCGGCGCGGCGACGATCCCGCCGGTCGGTCCGTATGTGAGCGCCTTCAAGGTGATCAGCGACGTGTGTACCGCGTCGGTATATGCGCCCTCGTACGTGCAGCCCCCGAGCCAGTCGCGCCAATACAACTCGGTATCGGCGAGTGCCTGCTCGGCGTCGACCGCCTTCGGCAGCCTCTCGTGCGACGGGAACCACGTGAGGACGAAGGGCACGCGCTCGCCGGCCCGCACGGTGAACTCCGCCACGTGCGTCTTGTCGTCCGGGTGCAAGTCGACCGGCGTCCGGAGCAGAAGTCCGTCCGGGCCGCCCACGGCAAGGAGCGACTGCTGGTCGAGGCGCCTGACCCACGGGATGACCGAGCCGTAGTCGAATCGGATCACGAGCTCGGTGCGCATCTGCACGCTGCCCTCCAGCCCCTCGACGATCCGCACGATGTCCGGCGTCGTCTCTCGTGGCGGCATGAAGTCGATCACCCGCACACGTCCGCCGCCGACCTGCCACTCCGACTCCAGGATCAGCGTGTCCCGGCGGTACCGCCGGTCGGTGGCCGGGCCGCCGGCGAGCGGGGCCATCGACCAGCGTCCGTGCTCCCGGCTTCCGAGCAATGCACTGAAGCACGAGCTCGAGTCGAACCGCGGAAACGTCAGCCAGTCGACCGAGCCGCTTCGTCCGACGAGCGCGGCGGTCTGGAGATCGCCGAGGAGTGCGTAGTCCTCGATCCGCTCGGCCATCAGGTGTGCTCGATCTCCACGCTGAACTCGGGCAGACGTTTCGCCACCCTGCGATTGAACGCCGATACATAGCCGTCGGGGCTCCCGAGGGTCGCGGAGTAGTGGTCGCGCATGTCCGCGAGTATTGCCGTGCCGGTCTCGACGGCGTCGACGTAGTCGCCGTACAGCTCCTCGGCTTCGGAGCGGTCGCTCCGGTTGTAGAGCTCGAGTCGCTGCCTTGCCTCGTCGATCACGTCCCGGTGCTCGCGGACGAACAGGTCGAGTTGGGCATCGACGACCTTGGCGTACCGGGAGCGGCCGAACATCTAGTGGAGCTCGCGGTACACGTCGAGGTGCGAGTGGGCAGCCGCATCCCAGGTGAGCTCCGACCGAGCGCGCTCCGCGCCGGCGCGGGCTGCCGCCAGCGCCGGCGCGTCGTCGAGGAGCGCGCGCGCTGCCTCTGTGAGCGCGTCGACATCGCCGGCGGGCACGACTCTTCCGGCGCCGTACGCCCGAACCGGTTCGGCAAGCCCGCCGACGTCGTAGACGACAGCAGGCACGCCGGCGCCGAGCGCCTGCAGGAGCGCGCCCGACTGGTCGAGCTCGGCGCGGTACGGGAACACGGCCACCGTGGCTTCCGAGAGAGCGCGGTCGAGCTCCGCCTGCGGCAGATAGCCGAGCCGCCATTCGACCCGCTCCGCCTCACGGAGGCCGTCGAGCGGCATCGCGGGGTCGCCTGCGACGAGCAGTCGCGTGTCCGGCAGCCGTCTCGTCGCCTCGATCGCGTCGGCAAGGCCCTTGTACGGACGGATGACTCCGAGCGCGAGCAGCGTCGCACCGTCGTCGCTCCGCGTCGCGGTGCTCGGGTAGACAGGGTGCGGGATCACGCGCGCGTCGATCCCGAGGCCGGCAAGCGTCTCACGACCATGCTCGCTGTGGACGACGACCCGGTCGAAGCGCGCGAGGATGCGCCGCCAGAGCCCCCGGCGTGACGCGGTTCGCCTCGGCAAGAGATCGTGCGCGGTGAAAACGGACGGCGCGCGGAACCGGAGGTGGACGTCCGCCTGCGGCAGCGCGAGCCACTGCAGGTGCAGGACGTCGGGACGGGCGAGCATCAGGGAGCGCAGCACGTCCACATGCTCGATTCCCTTCAGCGGCAGCCGCAGGCGCGAACGTGCGAACAGGCGGGCCGAGAGCGGGTAGAGGCGCTCGGTTCGCCGGTACCCATCCGGCGTCGGGACGTCGCCGAAGCGGAATCGCGACGTCGCGAGCTCGACGTCCGCGCCGGCGCGGGCCAGCGCGGCCGCCAGCTCGTGGTCGTACCACGGAGTGAAGGCAGGCGGATCCGCGAGCAGTACGCGCACCGAAGTAGCGTAGACCTGTGCTCGTTCGGACCTGGAACCTCTTTCACGGCAACGCGCTCCCACCGCAGCGCCGCTCGTTCCTCGACGACATGATCACGCTCGCGACCGCCGACGACCCCGACGTGCTGTGCGTCCAGGAAGTTCCCGCGTGGGAGCTCGGGCGCTTTACGGTCGGTGACGTCGCGGCACGACCGACGTTGGGCCCGTTGCCGTCCGCGGCGGGGCTCGGGAGGCGGCTCACGTCGCTCCATCACGGTCTGCTGCGCTCCGCCTTCTCAGGCCAGGGCAACGCGATCGCCGTCGCGCCGCGCCTCCGAGTTCTGGCGCACGAGCACCTGGAGCTGAACCCCCGCCGATTTCGCGCGGCGGAGGCGCGGCGGCTCGGCCTCGGGATCGTGGCCCGAAACGCGTGGGCCAAGGAGCGCCGGATCGTCCAGACGGTGCGTCTCGGTGCTGACGACGGGCGCACGTACCTCGTCGCGAACACCCACTGCACGAGCCTTCCCGACCGCCGGATCGCGCAGGCCGAGTTGCTGCGCGCGGCGGCGTTCGCGACGGCGCAGGCTCTGGCGGAGGACGTCGTCGTCCTTGCGGGTGACTTCAACCTGACGGCCGCGGCCAGGGCGATGCGTGAGCTGACCGGCCCGGAGTGGGGCTTCTCGGCGGCAGGCCCGGGCATCGACCATGTCCTCGTCAAGGGCGCCGACACATCGGAGCCGCGGCGATGGCCGACGGAGCGCCGCCGCGCCGACGGTCACCTTCTCTCCGACCACGCGCCCGTGGAGGTCGACATCACGTGACGTGGCCCGAGGCGCGCGCGATGTTCCCGGTCCTCGACCGCTACGCGTACCTGAACGCCGGCACCTTCGGGCCTCTCTCCCGGGCGACGCTCGAAGTGATGGCCAAGCTGCGGACGTGGGAAGGCAGCCACGGCCGAGCAGGGCGAGCGTACTTCGACGAGATGCTCGAGGGCCGCGAGCGGGTGCGCGCGCTGTTCGCGGCGCAGATCCAGGCTCCGGTCGACAACGTCGCGCTCACCGAATCGACCACCCAGGGCGTGCACGTGGCTGTGATCGGCCTCGGCTTGGGTCCCGGCGACGAGGTCGTCACCACGGACGCCGAGCATTTCGGCCTGACGGGCCCTCTCGTCGCGAGCGGCGCGACGCTCCGCGTCGCGAAGGTCCGCGACGCGGCGGCCGCCGACGTCTACGACCTGATCGAGCGCGAAGTCACGCCGCGCACACGGCTGATCGCGACCTCGGCCGTCTCGTGGATCGACGGAAAGGTGTTCCCGTGGCACGCGCTGCGTGACGCGACGCAGGTGCCCGTGCTCGTGGACGGGGCGCAGAGCGTCGGCGCGATCTCAGTCGACGTGGCGGGCGCCGATTTCTACACCGTGAGCGCGCAGAAGTGGCTGTGCGGCCCGGATGCCACCGGCGCGTTCTTCGTCGCCGACCCCGACTCGCTGTCGCCGCGGCTCGTCGCCTATCCGAGCGCAGAGACGTACGACATCGGGGAAGCGAGTTGGGTGCCGAAGAGCGGCGCCCGTCGCTTCGACACCGGCTTCACGCCGCCGAACTCAGTCGCGGGCCTCGAGGCGGCGCTCTCGAGGCTCCCGGCCGGGCGGTTCGAGCGGGCGCGCGAGCTCGCCGAGCGCTGCCGCAAGCTACTGCTCGAGCACGGCCACGACGTAGTCACCGAAGCCGGGCAATCGACGCTCGTCTCCTGGCGGCACGACGGCGACACCGAAGCGGCGGCGCGGCACCTGTACGAGCGCGGCGTGATCATCCGCGAGCTCCCGGGAACCGGGCTGCTGCGCGCATCGGTCGGTTGGTGGAACGACGGCAGCGACCTCGAGCGGCTCGCGGAAGGGCTCGAGGACCTTCGCTGACGTATCGTCCGGTGGGCCGAGCGGCTCTGCGCGTTCGGGGCCCCCCCGGGCCGTCGGTCGGCGCTCATAGAATTCGGTCATGCCGCGCGGGGTTCATGGGCGTCGGGTTCGTATCGCACTGGCGGCGGCGATCGTTCTCATCTTCGCGGGCGTGGTGCTCGACTCGTTCCTCAGCGCCAGCTGGGCACTGGACGACGGCCTTCTGCTGGCGGCCGGGGTCATCGTGCTGGCACTCGTCCTGACACGTGGACGGGGTCGGTCTGAGGCGAGGTGAACGAAGGTTTGCGCCGGCGTTACGCGACGACGCGACAGTCACGACGCTAGGCTTGACGCACGTGCGTAGCCGGTCTCTCTTTCAGGAGGCTAGGCGCCGGGACGCGCCAGTGTTCCGGAAAACGACGCCAGAGGGGGGCACCCTCTCGGGCCGACCGACTGCTTTGGAGGCGACACATGTCATCCGACCGCAACAAAGACCTGGTCCGGCGCTACATGCAAGCGATCGACGACAACCAGACAAGCGACTGGAGCGTCATCGACGAGTTCGTCGCAGAAGATTTCGTCGCGCACAATCCTCCGGCACCCGGCGTGAGTTTGGACCGCGACGGCATGAAGGCTGCAGCAGAGATTTTTCGGCTAGCCACGCCCGGGCGTCATGAGATCACGATGCAGGTGGCCGAGGCTGATCTCGTTGTCAGTCACATCAACGGCCGCGGGATACACGCTGGTGAGCTCTTTGGCATCCCCGCAACGAACGCGGAAGTCCAGACGGAAGGCATCGCGATACACCGCATCCGCGACGGCAAGATTGTCGAATACTGGTCGGTTACAGACGTGGCGCGTGTTCTTCAGCAGGTCGGCGCCTTGGCCGGACCAGACGGCTGAACGCCCCGTGGCATGCGCACCTTCCTGAGCCGGTAATCGGGCATGACCCTGACCGCGTGATCGGGCGTAACCTGTACGCATGAGGCGGTTCCGGTGGTTGAGACGTCTCGAAGCGTCTGACGACTCGGGCGTAGACGAGCGTACTCGCGAGGAGAACGAGAAGTTCCGCGCTCAGCACGACGGCATGCAGGGACGTGCGCAACCCGCGGCGGACCGCTGGCAGAGGCGAACCGACAACGAGTTCAAGCCTCCGTCGTACTGAGCAAGCGCTCGACTGCGCCGGCGTTAGGGAATGACGCTTGCAGAGGCCGTCAGCTCATCGCGCGCATCACCGGTGGACCTGCACCCACGGCATCCATGCCGTCGGCGGCGGGACCATGAACCCGAGGTGGGTTCCATTCGGAACGATCAGACGCCAGCGCCCGGGGCGTTGAAGTCGGACGCTTGCCCGCCACTTCGTCGGTCCGACGCGCACGAGTCTGATCTCGAAGCCGTCGCGCGGGACGTTCGCGTGCGTCCGAGACGAATCGCCTGTGACTGTCCCGACGACCTGGTACCAGTCCTTCTGCGGTGCGACCGCGATCAGTCGGAGCCAGTCGTCGCTCGGGACGATCCAGCCGGTGCGGACGTAGACGGTGAACGACTGTCCTACGCGGGGCGTCGAGTCTCCAAGCGAGACTGACAGGCGACCCTTCGCAGAAGCTACGGGAGGGGCGACCGCCGCCGCGCACGCGGCCACAAGAAGGAGCTTCATGCCCCCGCTACGTCCGAGGCGAGACGACAGGTCCCGGCCGCTCACAGAGCGATCGTACGTTCAAACCACGCTGAATGTGCCTGGTTCTGTGACCCTGATTCCGAACGGGGACGGCTACACGTTCGTCGGAACAGGGACGAATATCTTCGCGTTCTTTCCCGGCGACCTCGGCTCGAGCCACCCGGACGGGGCGCTTTGGCTCCTGAGCGGCCATACCACCTATCAGCTCGATCAGAACTTCTTCCCGGTTCCCGGCACGTTCTCCCACAGCGGATCGATGACCGACCTCTGCGCGGCACTCACTCCATGACAGCCTGGTGAGCGCCGGGAGGGGCTTCCCCTTTTCCGTGAGGGGGAACTCGAACTTTCGAGAAGGTGTCTGACACTCTTGATGTCAGACACAGTTCAACGGCAGCCGCCGGTGATGGCGAAGTACTCGCCTGCACGAGCGTCCTCTTGTCCGATTTATGCGGCTTCGCTGCGCAGCCCGAGCTCGCCGGCGATCGGCTGCAATGCCGTGATGACGTTCGCGATGTGCTCGTCGAGGTCGAGCTCGAGGAGCTCTGCGCCCTCGTAGACGTCGTCGCGCGAGACACCCGCCGCGAACGACGGCTGCTTCAGCTTCTTCTTCACCGACTTCGGCTCGAGGCCGTCGAGGCCGGTCGGCCGGACGAGCCCACACGCGTGCACGAACCCGGAGAGCTCGTCGCACGCGAACAGCGACCGCTTGAGCGGCGTGTCACGAGGAACCGAGAGGTGGTTCGCGTGCGACAGGATCGCGTCGATCACGTCTTCCGAATAACCCTCTTCGCGCAGCATCGGCGCGCCGTCCTGCGGATGCTTGTCGAGCGTGGGATGGATCTCGTAGTCGAAGTCGTGGAGGAGCGCCGTCACGCGCCACAGCTCCTCGTCGCCCCCGAAGCGTGACGCGTATGACGCGGTCGACGCCTCGACGGCGAGCGCGTGCCGCAGAAGAGCCTCGCTCTTCGTGTAGCGCGTCAGCGTCTCCCAAGCATCCGCACGGCTCTTGGACATGCGGGGGCTAGCATAGAGACCCCCGTGTCCTCGACAATCGCCAGGCCAGTGGCTGAGTCGTTCGTGATCGAGGGTGGCCGTCCGCTCAACGGGCGCCTCCGCGCGTCCGGCAACAAGAACGGCGTCCTGCCGATCCTCGCCGCGTGCCTGCTCACCGACGAGCCGGTGCAGCTCGCCAACGTGCCGCGCATCCGCGACGTCGAGACGATGATCGAGCTGCTCCGCCACGTCGGCGCCGAGGTCGAATGGACGGGCGACAACGACGTCCGCGTGCAAGCACAGAACGTCGGTTCCGACGTCGACGAAGAGCTCGCGAGCAGCATTCGTGCGTCGTTCCTGCTCGCAGGCCCGTTGCTCGCGCGGAACGGGCACGCGAACATCCCGCCTCCCGGCGGCGACGTGATCGGCCGGCGCCGGCTCGACCCGCACATCCACGCGTTCAACGAGCTCGGCGCGTCGATCGAGATCGGCGAGCGCTACGAGCTGTCCGGCCCGCTACGCGGTACGCACATCCATCTCGACGAGCCGTCGGTGATGGGCACCGAGAACACGGTCATGGCTGCGTCGCTGACACCGGGGCGGACGATGATCTCCAACGCCGCGTCGGAGCCACATGTGCAGGACCTCTGCCAGTTCCTCGTCACGCTTGGCGCGTCGATCAACGGCATCGGCTCGAACGTCCTCCACATCACCGGCGTCGAGCGCCTCGGCGGCGGGACGCACGCGATCTCGCCGGAGCACATCGAGGTGGGCAGCTTCATCGGCATGGCGGCCCTCACCGGCGGCGACCTGACGATCGAAGGCATCGCGGCCGACGACCTCTGGCCGATCCTGCCCGTGTTCCGCCGGTTCGGCATCGAGGTGGAGCTCGGCGACGACTGGCTCCGCGTCCCGCCGAACCAGACGCTCTTGGTGCAGGACGACCTCGGCGGAGCGATCCCGAAGGTCGAGGACGGGCCGTGGCCGCAGTTCCCGGCCGACCTGACCTCGATCGCGGTCGTCGTCGCGACGCAGGCCGAGGGGACTGTGCTGATCTTCGAGAAGATGTTCGAGAGCCGCCTGTTCTTCGTCGACAAGCTCGTGTCGATGGGCGCCCGGATCATCCTGTGCGACCCGCACCGCGTCGTCATCACCGGGCGCGCGCCGCTCTACGGGCAGCGCATGTCGAGCCCGGACATCCGCGCCGGGATGGCGATGGTCATCGCTGCGCTCTGCGCCGAAGGGACGTCGACGATCGGCGACGCCTACCAGATCGACAAGGGGTACGAACGCATCGACGAGCGGCTTCGCGCGCTCGGAGCGCGGATCGAGCGCATCGAGAGCTAGGCTCAACGCCATGCCGACCACGCCGAGTGGCGCCCGCGTCGCGCTCGCATCCGAAGGCAGCGTCAACGTCGCGACCGGGCTCTCTGTCCTCGACCACCTCGTCGGCGAGCTGGCGCGCGCCGGGCGGTTCAAGATCGCGCTCGAGGTCGCGCCGGACAGCACCGACGAGGCCGTGCCGGCCGCAGGAGCCGCGCTCGGTGGCGCAATCGCCGAGCACTTCCAGGCAGGCGCCGGCTGGGCGCTGATGCCCGCCGCCGAAGCACTCGCTTCCGCGGCGCTCGAGGTCGACGCCGAGCCGCGCTTCGTGACGAACGCCGACTTCTCCGACAGTCGGGTCGGCGGTGTGGCGAACGACGTGCCGTCACGGTTTCTCGCGGAGCTCGCGCAATCCGCGCGGATCAACTTGCACGTACGGGTCGTCGAAGGTGACGACCCGCAGCACGTGCTCGCAGCGATGTTCAAAGCGGTGGGCGCCGCGCTCGGCCAGGCCTGCCGTCCCGCAGGCACACCAGACGAGGAGGATGCGTGAACAAGGAGGTCGTTCGCACGGAAGCAGCACCGGCGCCGTTCCAGGGTGCGCCGTACTCGCAGGCGATCAAGGCGAACGGCTTCGTGTTCGTGTCGGGTCAGCTCTCGCTTCGCCCCGGCGACAAGGAGCTCAGCGCGGGTGACATCGGCTCGCAGACCGAGCAGGTCTTCGCGAACCTCCGCGCCATTCTCGAGGCGGCAGGCACGTCGCTCGACAACCTCGTGAAGACGACCGTGTTCCTCCAGCGCCTCGAGGACTTCGCAGGGATGAACGAGGTGTACTCCAAGCACGTCGGTGAGCGGCCGCCCGCGCGGTCGACGGTCGAGGTGGCCAAGCTGCCCTCGGGCGCACTCGTCGAGATCGAGGCGATCGCTCTCGTCTAAGGCAGTCGAGGAGTACGTCCGGTCGTTGGAGCTGGACGCATATGTGGTCGGGGGTGCGGTGCGCGACGCGCTGCTCGGCCGCGACTCGAAGGACGCGGACTTCCTCGTGCCGGCGACGGACATCGCCGGGTTGCAGGCCGCGCTCGCTCCGCACGGGAGGACCGAGGAGCTCGTCGTCGCGGAACGGACGGTCGGCGTGCGGTTCTTCCCCCGCGACTCCAGTGTGCGGCGGCTTGCGCGCGCCGGCATCGAGCTCGCGCCCCCGCGGCGCGAGGTGTCGACCGGCCCGGGCCGCCACGATTTCGCGATCGTCGTCGACCCGACTGCGTCCGTCGAGGACGATCTCTACCGGCGCGACTTCACAATCAACGCGATGGCCCGCCGGCTCGCCGACGGGCAGCTGGTCGATCCGTACGGCGGCCGGCGCGACCTCGAAGCGCGGGTGCTGCGGACCGTTTCGCCGACCAGCTTCGCCGAGGATCCGCTGAGGATCGTCCGCGGCCTTCGCTTCGTCTCGCAGCTCGATCTCGACCCGGCGCCGGAGACGCTCGAGCAGATGCGCCGCGACGCGGCAGGAGTCAAGCTGGTGTCGGGCGAGCGGATCGGCGGCGGGATCGCGGCCGACGGTATGGGCGAGCTGTCGAAGCTGTTGCTCGGTGCGCATCCGGCGAAGGCACTCGCGATAGCGCGTGACACCGGCGTCCTCACCCAACTTCTGCCGGAGCTCGATGCGGCGATCGGGTTCGACCAGGAGAGCCGTCATCACTCGATGACGGTCGACGAGCACACGTTTGCCGTCGTCCAGGCAGCCGCCGACGCACACCGCTCGCTCGGCGTCCGGCTCGCAGCGCTCTTCCATGACGCCGGGAAGCCGCAGGTGGCGTGGCGCGGCACCGACGACCGGCTGCACTACTACGCGAAGCCGGGCTACTCGGCCAAGAGTCACGAGCAGGTCGGTGCAGCGCTCGCCGAGGCTGCGCTCAACCGCCTGCGCTACCCGACGGAGCTGACACGCCGGGTGGTGCGCATCGTTCGCTCACACATGATCGACACGACCCGTGCCGAGCCGCTCCGCGCGCGCCGTCTGCTCGCACGCTACGGCGACGCACTGCTCTCGGACCTGCTCGACCACAAGGAGGCCGACCTGAGTGGAAAGGGGGAGAGCCCTCGGAGCGACGACCTCGCGAAGCTCTCTCGTCTCCGCAAGGTAGTGGATGAGCAACGCCGGGAGCCGCACCGTATCCGCGATCTGGCGGTGAACGGCACCGATCTGATCGGCATCGGGTACCGGCCGGGACCGGCGATCGGACACGCGTTGCGCAAGCTCCTCGACGAGGTCGTTCGACGGCCCGAGCTCAACACGAAGGAGCAGCTGCTGGCTCGCGCGAAGGAGCTGCCACGTTGATCACATGGGACCAGCCGGGCTATGTCGTCGCGTTCACGACTCGCGTCGGCGGAGTGAGCGACGGCATCTACGAGTCACTCAACCTCACGGCGCGCACGGGCGACGACGCCGCGCGGGTCGAGGAGAATCGCCGACGCGTCTGCGCCGAGGTCGAACTTGCCTACGAACGGCTGTCGTTCAACCGGCAGGTGCATGCCACGACCGTGAACCCGGCGGGCGCCCGCGGCGAGCCGGGTGACGGCCTGTGGAGTGACGAGCCCGGGCAGCCGATGCTCGCGTTCGCCGCCGACTGCCTGCCGATCGCGATCGCCCGCACCGACGGCGAGCGCCGCCTCGCGCTCGTGCATGCCGGCTGGCGCGGGCTGCGGGGCGGAATCGTCGCCGCCGGCGTTGCCGTCGTCGGGGGCGAGACGGCTGCGGTCGTCGGCCCGGCGATCGGGCCGTGCTGCTACGAGGTCGGCGACGAGGTCTCGTCGCAGTTCGACGCAGACCTGACGGTCGACGGCCACCTCGATCTCTGGTCCGCGGCCGAGCGCGCGCTGCTGCAGGCCGGCGTCGCCTCGGTC
Organism: Burkholderiales bacterium; assembly: GCA_025935595.1. GTDB lineage: Bacteria > Actinomycetota > Thermoleophilia > Gaiellales > Gaiellaceae > PALSA-600. Next base: position 11,784 of record JAICUZ010000013.1, on the reverse strand, counting down.
GAGCGAGTCGACCTGTGCACGTGCTGCAACCCCGACCTCTTCTTCTCGCATCGGCGGAGCGGTCGCGAGCGTGGGGTGCAAGGGATGATCGGTGCAGTCGCCTGACGTCGTTCGCGGGCGGTTCGCCGAGGTGCAGGCACGCGTCGGCGACGGGGTCACGATCGTTGCGGCCACGAAGTACGTCCCGCTTCGCGACATGGCGACGCTGCTCGACGCGGGCGTCACGGTGGTCGGGGAGAACCGCGCGCAGGATCTCGAGGCGAAGCACGCCGAGTACGGCGACGCGTTTCGATGGCATTTCATCGGTCACCTCCAGTCGAACAAGGTGAAGGTCGTGAACCGGATCTGCGAGCTCGTCCATTCACTCGACTCCGGCTCGGCGGCGCGACGGCTCGAGGTGCCCGCGCTCGTGCAGGTCAACCTCGCAGGTGAGGGGTCGAAGTCCGGCGTCGACCCCGCGGAGATCGCCGGCTACCTCGGCTACGACGTCCGTGGGCTGTCGGCGATGCCGCCCGCAGCTGCGACGCCCGAGGACTCGCGACCGTGGTTCGCACGCCTGCGCGAGCTCGCTGCCGAGCACGGCCTGCGGGAGCTCTCGATGGGAACGACCCAGGACTACGCGGTCGCTGCCGAGGAGGGGGCGACCTACATTCGCATCGGATCGATCCTCTTCGCCGACTAGAATCCCGCCGTGCCGTTGGGCGACCTCTGGTCACGCACGCTCGTCTACTTCGGAATCGCCGAGGAGGACGACGACTGGGACGACTCGGACGGCTACGCCGCCGAAGAGAGCCTCGAGCAGAGCTACCGCGAGCGGCCGAACGTACGCCGGCTGACCCCGCGGCGCCGCGGTCACGACTACGACGACTGGACGGAGTCGGAATCCGACCGGCCGGCAGCACGAGCCGCCGCGCGGTCGGCGGCACGCGTCCGTGACATGCGGCCGCAGATCGAGGCGGTGCCGAACCCGGCCGGCGTCCGTGTGCACCTCGTCCTGCCGCGCAGCTTCAACGACGCGCAGCAGATCGCCGACAAGTTCAAGCAGGGGATGCCGGTGATCCTCAACCTGCAGGGCGCCGACGCCGAGCTGTCGAAGCGGCTCATCGACTTCACGAGCGGGCTGACCTATGCGCTGAACGGTGGAATGCAGCGCGTCGCCGACAAGGTATTCCTGTTGACACCGCGAAACGTCGAGGTGTCCGCCGAGCAGCGCGCGGCGCTGCTCGAGCGCGGCGGGTTCTTCAACCAGGCGTAGGAAACCCGCGTCTTGCCGCGAAGGAGACGCGGCTCATGCTGCTGCTCGACACAGTGACAGCCGTCGAGCATTTCCTCGACGTCTTCGTCGGCGTGTACACGCTCGCGATCTTCCTCTACGTCCTTACGTCGTGGATCCAGCTGCCGTACTCGCTGCGGCCGGCGCAGCGGTTCCTCGACGAGGTCTGTGAGCCGTACATCCGGTTGTGGCGTCGCATCTTGCCGACCGCCGGCCCGATCGACCTGTCGCCCATGGTTGCGGTGATCGCCTTGGTGGTGTTCGACAGGATCGCGGTCGCGATTCTCGACCGGCTGCATTAGGACAAAAGGAGCACACACATGCGGTACACACCGGTGGAACTGAGACATGTGAGGTTGGACAGAGCGTTGTTCGGCGGCTACAAGCGCGGAGAGACAGACGCACTCCTCTCCGATGTCGCCGACAGCTTCGAGGACGTCTGGCGTGAGCGCGGCGAGCTCGCCGACCGGCTCGAGGACGTCGAGCGCCATCTCGACGAGGTGAAGCAGCGCGAGACACTTCTCGCCTCGACGCTGATCGCCGCGGAACGGACGGCCGCAGAGGCGGTGGAAACGGCGAAGCGCGAGGCAGAGGTGATCGTCGCGGAGGCGCACCAGGAGTCGCGATCGATCACACGCGCGGCGCAGGGAGAGCGGGACAGGCTGTTCGCCGAGTCGCGACGAGTCGAGACGCTGCTGCGCGCAGCGCTCGGCATCGTGGAGGAGAGAAGCCACACGGAGGCCCCTGCGGACGAGGGCGTTCACGCGGAGCCGCCGAGCTGGCCGAACCGCGAGAACACGACGGAGTTCGAAGCGATCTCGACGGAGGACGTCGAGCGTGACGCCGAGGCCGAGCGGGCCGCCGTGCAGCACGGCGAGGAAGCGCACGCGGACGACGACATTCCGTGGTCTGGCAGAGACTTCGCCTGGGGGTGAGACCGGCCTCCGCACGCCGAGTACTCTGCGGGCATGACGGACATCGACACTTCGCAGTACCGCGCTCGCCTGCTCGAGGAGCAGGAGCGGCTCATGAACGCGGTCGACTTCCTCGATCGTGAGAACCCCGGGAGCATCGCCGACGAGCTCGGTGACATCGTCACCTCAGGCGACAACAACCTGGGCGACACCGCGACCGCGACCTACGACCGGGAGCTCGATCAAAGCCTCGAGGAGGGCGCGCAGCAGACACTCGACGCGATCAAGGACGCACTGCGCAAGATCGAGGACGGGAGCTACGGGACCTGCGAGGTGTGCGGCCGGCCGATCGCCCCCGAGCGCCTCGCCGCGATGCCGTGGGCGCGGCTCTGCATCGACGACCAGCGCAAGGCCGCCGGTTGACGGAGGTGCGGGTCGGCTCGTCGACGGACGGGCTTGCGCCGGTGTCGGTCGCGGAGCGCTCGCTGGCCGCGGATGCCCGCCAGTGGGGCGGCTTGGCGCTCGTCGCGGGAGCGGCGACCGCAGCCGACCAGGTCACGAAGTACGTGGTCACCTCGACCGTGAACCTCGACGATTCCGTGCACGTGGTCGGGCCGCTGTCGATCCATCACGTCCAGAACACGGGCATCGCGTTCGGGCTGTTCTCCGGCGCGACGGCCGTCGTGGTCGGCGTCACCGCCGCCGCGATCGTCTGGATGCTGGCGTTCTTCGCCCGCTCCGCGGCGCGCCACCCGGTGCTGCCGGCAGCGTTCGGGCTCGTGATCGGCGGCAGCCTGTCGAACCTCTTCGATCGCGTTCGGCTCGGGCACGTGACCGACTTCATCGACGTGAACTGGTGGACGTTTCGGATCTTCAACCTCGCCGACAGCTTCATCGTCGTCGGCGTCGTGATCCTGCTCGTCGCTCTCGTCGTCGCCGATCGGGCTCCGCGGCCGCCGCGGCGCACGCTCGACGTCGCTGCTCGGTGAACGTTCCCTCGACGGCGGCGGGGACGCGTCTCGACAAGTTCCTCGCCGAGGCGCTCGGCTCGCGTGGGGCGGCGGAGCGCGCCGTCGCTGCGGGCGCGCTCGTGGACGGCGTCGCGCGCCCGAAGAGCCACCGCCTCGAGGGGGGCGAAGTCGTCACGCTCGCGGCCGAACCGGAGCGTGTGTCGACTCGACACACGCTCCCCGAGGTGCCGCTGGCCTACGAGGACGAGCACATCGTGGTCGTGGACAAGCCGGCCGGGCTCGTCGTGCACCCGGGCGCGGGGCACAGCGGCGACACGCTGGTCGATGCGTTGCGGGGCAAGCTCGGCGGCGGCGATCCGGAGCGGCCCGGGATCGTGCACCGGCTCGACCGAGACACGTCCGGGCTCATGGCTGCGGCGCGGACCGAGGAGGCGTACGAGCGGCTGTCGCAGCTCGTGCGCGAGCGCGCGCTCGAGCGCACGTACCTGGCGCTCGTCGAAGGAAGGCCACGCTCACGCCGCGGGCGGATCGACGCTCCGATCGGCCGCGACCGCCACGACCCGACGCGGGTCTCGCTCGACAGCGCGTCGGCGCGCGAGGCGGTCACGCATTTCGAGGTCGAGCAGCTGTTCGACCGCCATGCGCTGCTGCGCGTGCGGCTCGAGACCGGCCGGATGCACCAGATCCGGGTGCACCTCGCCGCGATCGAGCTCCCGGTGGTCGGCGACTCCGTCTACGGCCGGGGCGAACCCGGGCTCGGGCGGCAGTTCCTGCACGCGGCGGAGCTGGCGTTCCCGCATCCGATCACCGGTGAGCGGGTCGAGACGAGGTCGCCGCTGCCCGACGAGCTCGCCACCTACCTCGATCGCCTGGCCTGAGCCGGTACCATTGCGGCTGTTCCACGTCCCTTCGACCCGGTGGGGCGTCCTTTCGTGGACGGTGGCCGCGCGTTCGACGCCGGCTTCCACGTGAGGCCCGCCGGAGACCGCAATTCGAAACCGAGAAAGGGGCTCTCATGCCCGTCGTTTCCATGAAGGAATTGCTGGAGGCCGGCGTCCACTTCGGTCACCAGACGCGCCGCTGGAACCCGAAGATGAAGCGCTTCATCTTCACCGAGCGCGGCGGCATCTACATCATCGACCTGCAGCAGACGCAAGGGCTCCTGCAGGAGGCGCACGACTTCGCGCGCGCGATCGCCGAGCGTGGCGGCTCCGTGCTGTTCGTCGGTACGAAGAAGCAGGCGCAGGACGCGGTCCGCGACGAGGCGCGCCGGGTCGGCATGCCGTACGTCAACCATCGCTGGCTCGGCGGCCTGCTCACGAACTGGCGCACGATCTCCGACCGGATCCAGCGGCTGCACGAGCTCCGCTCGCTGAAGACCGAGTCGCAGCTCGACCTGCTCCCGGCCAAGGAGCGCATCTCGATGGAGGCCGAGCTCGAGAAGCTCGAGGCGAACCTCGGTGGAGTCGCCGACATGCGCCGCCAGCCCGACGCCGTCTTCATCGTCGACCTGCGCAAGGAGCAGCTCGCCGTCCGCGAGGCACAGCGCCTCGGCCTCCCGGTGATCGCACTTGTCGACACGAACTGCGATCCGGATGAAGCCGAGTACGTGATCCCGGGCAACGACGACGCGATCCGCTCGTGCGCGCTCGTGATCAAGGCGATTGCCGACGGGATCGACGCCGGCAAGCAGCGCGTGACGCCTGGCGAGATGAGCGGCGCGAAGCGCAACGGCAAGCAGGAGGAGCCGCCCGCCGAGCCGGAGGCCGAAGCTGCGCCTGCCGAAGAGCGGACCACGCCGACGGAGGGGGAGAGCGCGTGACCACCGACATCACGGCTGCGATGGTGAAGGAGCTCCGCGACGCGACGAGCGCCGGGATGATGGAGTGCAAACGCGCCCTCCAGGAATCGGACGGTGACTTCGACGAGGCGGTCAAGCTTCTCCGCGAGAAGGGCATGGCGTCCGCCGCGAAGCGTGCCGATCGCGCGACGAGCGAGGGGAAGGTCGGCGTGATGGTGCGCGACCAGGTCGGAGCGATCAGCGCGATCGGCTGCGAGACCGAGCCCGTCTCGAACAACGACGACTTCCTCGCGTACGCCGAGAAGACACTGCGCACGGTGTTCGACGGCGGCGACCCCGCCTCGCTCGAAGACGAGCGCGTCGAGCTCGCTGCGAAGCTGGGCGAGAACATCCAGGTCGTCGGGACGAAGCGGATCGAGGCGTCTTCGGACGAGGCGATCTCGTACTACGTCCACTCACCCGCGAACAAGGTGGGCGCGATCGTGCGGACGAAGGGCGGCGACCCCGCAGCTGCACGCAGCCTCGCGCTGCACCTGACGTTCGCCCGCCCCACCTACGGTGGACGGGACGAGGTACCGCAGGAGCTCGTCGAGGCGGAGCGCGAGATCCTCTCGCGGTCCGAGGAGGTGCTCTCGAAGCCCGAGAACGTCCGCGACAAGATCGTCGAGGGCCAGCTGAACAAGCGCTTCTTCGGTGAGTCCGTCCTGAGCGAGCAGACGTGGTACCGCGCCGACGAGTCGACCGCGACGGTCGCGCAGTACCTGAAGGAGCAAGGCATCGAGCTCCTCGACTACGCCTGGTACGCCGTCGCGTAGGCGGAGACTCGGATGGGTTTCAACCGTGTCCTGCTGAAGCTGTCCGGCGAGGCTCTGATGGGCCGGCGCGACTACGGCATCGACGCCGCCACCGTCGACCGGCTCTCGCAAGAGCTGGTCGACGTGCGGGCGAACGGGCTCGAGCTCGCGCTCGTGATCGGCGGCGGGAACATCTATCGCGGCATGTCTGCTGCAGCCCAGGGCATCGACCGGGCGACCGGCGATTACATGGGCATGCTCGCAACCGTCCTGAACGCGCTCGCGGTGCAGGAGGCGCTCGAGCGGGCCGGCGCAGACACCCGCGTGCTGTCGGCGATCGAGATGCAGGAGGTCGCCGAGCCGTACATCCGCCGGCGCGCGGTTCGCCACCTCGAGAAGGGCCGCGTCGTCATCTTCGCCGCAGGCACCGGCAACCCGTACTTCACGACCGACACGGCGGCGGCGCTCCGGGCGCTGGAGATCGGCGCCGAGGCGATCCTCATGGCCAAGAACGGCGTCGAAGGTGTCCTGGACGGCGACCCGCGGGAGGAGAGCAACGCAAAGCTGATCCCCGAGCTGACCCACTTGCAGGCGATCGAGCGAGGCCTGAAAGTCATGGACACGACCGCGCTGTCGCTGTGCATGGACAACAAGCTTCCGATTCACGTGTTCGAGCTCGCACCCGGTAACGTCGCCAGGGTTGCGGCCGGCGAGCGCGTCGGCACGATCATCTCGACTCCCGAAGGAGACACGCCGTGATCGAAGACTTTCTCCGTGACGCGACGCAGCGAATGGACAAGTCGGTCGAGACGACCCACGACCACTTCAACTCCGTTCGCACCGGCCGCGCTGCACCCGCGTTGCTCGACCGGATCTCCATCGACTACTACGGCACGCCGACCCCGCTGAAGAACCTCGCGACGATCAGCGCGCCCGAGCCGCGGATGCTGACCATCCAGCCGTTCGACCCGTCTTCGATCAAGCAGATCGAGAAGGCGATCCAGGAGTCCGACCTCGGGCTGCAGCCGTCGAACGACGGCAAGCTCATCCGCCTGCCGATCCCGCAGCTGACCGAGGAGCGGCGCAAGGAGTACGTCAAGGTCGTGCGGTCGATGGCCGAGGAGGGACGGGTCGCGGTGCGCAACGTCCGCCGCGACGTCATGCGCCACCTCGAGGACCTCGTCAGAAACGGAGACGTCGGTGACGACGAAGAGCGCGCGGCCGAGGGGAAGGTGCAGAAGCTCCCCGACGACCACACCGCGAAGATCGACGATCTGCTGAAGCGCAAAGAGGCCGAGATCATGGAGGTCTGAGGCGGTGGCGCGCCACCAGTGAGCCTGCTCTCCCGCTTCCGCACCCTCTCTCGCATCCGGGCCGTTCCCGAGCCCGATCTGCCCGAAGTCGCCGGCTCGGTCGCGATCATCCTCGACGGGAACGGCCGCTGGGCCTCCCGTCGTGGATTGCCGGTGGCCGCGGGGCATCGCGCCGGCGCACGCAACGTACGGAAGGCGGTCGAGGCATCGATCGACCTCGGGATCCACGACCTGTCCGTGTTCGCGTTCTCGACCGAGAACTGGTCGCGCCCGCAGGACGAGGTCGACGCGCTGATGGAGATCTTCGCGGAGACGATCGAGCGTGAGTTGCCCGACCTGGCCGAGCAGGGCGTGCGCGTCCGCTTCATCGGCCGGCGCGACCGGGCGCCCGTGGAGCTGCAGCGGCGGATGGCGGCGATGGAGGACCGCACCGCGCTGAACACGCGCATCAACCTGTGGGTCGCGTTCGACTACGGCGGCCGCGCCGAGCTCGTGGAGGCCGCGCGGCGGATCGTCGAGAGCGGCGTCGATCCGACGGAGATCGACGAGAACGTCTTTGCGGCGAACCTGTACGCACCGGAGCTGCCCGATCCCGACCTGCTGATCCGCACGAGCGGTGAGCAGCGCATCTCGAACTTCCTGCTGTGGCAGCTCGCGTACTCGGAGCTCGTCTTCTCGGACAAGCTCTGGCCCGACTTCGACGCACGCGACCTGCGGTCCGCGCTGGCGGACTACGCGAGCCGCCGTCGAAGATTCGGCGGTAGATGAGCAACTGGCTTTCGCGGATCGTCGTCGCTGCGATCCTCCTGCCGATCGTCCTCGGAGTGGTCTACCTCGGCGGGTGGTACCTCTTCGCGCTGATCGCGATCGCCGCGGCGATCGCGTTGCACGAGTACTGGCTGCTCGGCCGTGCGCTCTCGCCCCTGGCACCGGCCGGCTACATCGGGGGAGCGCTCGCGCTGCTCGGCGCGCAGCTCGACGGCGTCGGCTGGATGCTCGGCGGAGCACTGACGACGTTCGCGCTCGCGTTTCTGCTGAAGGCGATCTCGGAGGCGCGCGCCGCCGCCACTGCGGCTATCAGCAGCACCGTGACGGGCGCGCTGTGGATCTGCGGCGGGCTCGGCTTCCTGATCCTCCTCCGGCACCTGCCCACGCACGGCCGCCTCGCGCTCTACACCGTGCTCCTCTCGGTGTGGGCGGGCGACACGCTCGCATACCTCGGCGGGCGGCTGCTCGGCCGCCACAAGATGGCGCCGGCCACGTCGCCGGGCAAGACGTGGGAAGGGTTCGTGTTCGGAACCGCCGCGACGGTTTTCGTCGCGTTCGTGGCGATGTACAAGCAGCACTTCCTCTCGATCCCGCAGTCGATCGTGCTGGGCGTGATCCTTGCGATCGCCGGGCCGCTCGGCGACCTGTTCGAGTCGCTGCTGAAGCGTGATGCCGGAGTGAAGGACAGCGGCACGTTGCTCGGCGGCCACGGCGGCATGCTCGACCGCCTCGATGCGTTCTTTTTCGCTGCGCCGGCGGCGTACTTCGCGATCCTCGCGTTCACCACCTGAGCCCGGGCACACTGTGCCCATGACGCGGGTCGCGCTCCTCGGTGCCACCGGGTCGATCGGGCGCCAGGCGGTCGAGGTCATCGCCGGGAACGCCGCGCTCGAGCTCGTCGCCGCGACGTCGGGATCGGCCCCGATCGACGGCGTCGCGCCGCTGACCCAGGTGGGCGGAGACCCGACGGAGATCCTCGAGCGTGCGCAGCCGGACGTCGTCCTGAACGCGACGCTCGGCTTCGCGGGCCTGCCGGGGACGATGTGGGCGCTCGAGCACGGTGTCACGCTCGCGCTCGCGAACAAGGAGAGCCTCGTCGCTGCGGGTGAGCTCGCGTTGGCGGCGCGCGAGCGCGGCGGCGGCCTGCTGATCCCTGTCGACAGCGAGCACTCGGCGCTCTTCCAGTGCGCGCTCGCCGGCGAGCCGGAGGCGATCGTCCTCACGGCGAGTGGCGGCCCGTTCCGCGGCCGCACGCGCGACGAGCTTGCCGATGTGACGCCTGCCGACGCGCTCGCGCATCCGACCTGGAACATGGGCGCGAAGATCACGATCGACTCGGCCACGCTCGCGAACAAGGGTCTCGAGGTGATCGAGGCGCACTTCCTGTTCGGGCTTCCGTACAGCCGCATCGAGGTCGTCGTCCACCCGGTGTCGATCGTGCACGGGCTCGTCCGCTTCCGTGACGGGGCGGCCGTCGCCCATCTCGGCTATCCGGACATGCGCGTCCCAATCTCGTACGCGCTCACCTATCCCGAGCGTGCGGCCACGAGCATTCCGCCGCTGGACCTGACTGCAGCGCCGCTCGAGTTCTTCGAGCCGGACACGGACACCTTCCGCCTGCTCGCGCTCGCGCGAGAAGCGGGCGAGCGCGGCGGGACGTTCCCGTGCGTGTTCAACGCAGCGAACGAGGTGGCGGTCGCGGCGTTCCTCGAGGGCCGGATCGGGTTCCTCGAGATCGAGTCGATCGTCCATGACGCGTTGGCGCGGGCCGACGGTGCGCCGGCGCGCGATCTCACCGAGTTGCGTGAAGTGGACCGGCGGGCACGAGAAGCCGTGGAGACCGTGTGGGCTTCGTAGCGGCGATCGTCGGGCTGGCACTGCTGATCCTCATACACGAGGCGGGTCACTTCTTCGCCGCGCGCGCGGTGGGGATGACGCCGCGGAAGTTCTATCTCGGATTCGGCCCCCCGCTCGTGAAGGTGACGCGGGGGAAGGTCGAGTACGGAATCGGCGCGCTGCCGCTCGGCGGCTACGTGAAGATCCCGGGGATGAGCCGCCCGTCTCCGGGCGACCTGAAGGCGACGCTGCAGCCGGAGGTGAGGCAGGCGCACAGCGTGCAGCTCGCAGGGCTCGATGCCGCGATCGCGCGTGAAGATTTCGCCGACGCGCGCGCCGAGCTCGCGGCGCTTCGCCCTCTGATCGGGAACTCGCGGTACGCGCAGGAGCTCGCGTGGTCGCTCGAGCCCGACGCGTACTGGCGCCAGGCGACGTGGCGGCGACTGGTCGCGATCGGGGCCGGCCCCGGGATCAACCTGCTGTTCGCGTTCGTCCTGTTCACGGCGCTGTTCATGCTCTCGACGACCCGCAGCACGAATGTGATCGCGCGCGTCGAGGCCGGCTCGCCGGCGGCGACGGCCGGTTTGCACGCACGCGACAAGATCGTGTCCGTTGCCGGTGTGCGCGTGAAGCCGGACGACATCGCGCATGCGATCCGCGGTACCGACGGGCGCGAGTTTCGGCTCGTCGTCGATCGCAACGGCCGGCGCGTCGTGATCGGGCCGACGCATGCCCGCCTGACCGACGGCGTCTACCGCATCGGCATCGCGATCGAGGGGCGCGCGGGGCCCGGCGAGTCGCTGCCCGTCGCGGCGAAGGACGCGCTGTCGCTCTCGTGGGCGGTCACCGCCGACACGGGGCGCGGCCTCGGGCGCCTCGTCACGGGGCGCGACACGAACCACGTCTCGAGCTCGGTGGGGATCGTCAAGGCGCAATCGCAGGCGTGGCGGCAGGGGTTGCGGGACTTCCTGTCGGTGCTCGGGCTGATCAGTCTCGCGCTCGCGCTGATGAACCTGATCCCGGTGCTGCCGCTCGACGGGGGACACATCGTGCTCGCGCTGGTCGAGAAGCTGCGGGGCCGCACATTCGCACAGTCGGTCTACATCCGCTACAGCGTCGTCGGGCTCACCCTGTTCGCGGTGCTCATGTACTTCGGGCTGCGGAACGACCTGTTCGGGTCCGGCGGCTAACCTGGATTTGTGGCCAGCGAGCGCTCAGTCGACGTAGGCGGCGTCAGGATCGGTGGCGGAGCGCCCGTCGTCGTGCAGTCGATGACGACGACGAAGACGCACGACGTCCCGGCGACGACTGCGCAGATCGCCGCGTTGGTGAGCGCGGGCTGCGAGATCGTCCGCGTGGCCGTTCCGAAGACGGAGGATGCGGAGGCGCTCGGCAAGATCGTCCGGTTCTCGCCGGTCCCGATCATCGCCGACATCCACTTCAATGCGAGCCTGGCGCTGAAGGCGATCGACCAGGGCGTCGCCGCGGTTCGGATCAACCCGGGCAACATCGGCGGCCCGGAGAAGGTCGAGCAGGTCGTGCGCGCCGCGAAGAAGGCGGGGATTCCCATGCGGATCGGTGCCAACTCGGGCTCGCTGCCGAAGCACCTCGAAGAGTTGGCGCAGGAGGACCAGGCGGCAGCGCTCGTCGAGGCGGCGCTGGAGGAGGTTCGGCTGCTCGAGGCGCTCGACTACCGCGACTTCAAGATCTCGGTGAAGTCGAGCCACGTGCCGACGATGATCCGCGCGTACCGGCTGCTCGCCGACAAGGTCCCGTACCCGCTGCATCTCGGCGTGACCGAGGCGGGGACGGCGTTCAGCGGGTCGATCAAGAGCTCGGTCGGCATCGGGACCCTTCTCGCACAGGGCATCGGCGACACGATTCGCGTGTCACTCGCCGCCGACCCGGTCGAGGAGCCGAAGGTGGCGTTCGAGATCCTGAAGGCACTCGGGCTGCGCGAGCGCGGGCCGGTGATGATCGCCTGCCCGTCGTGCGGCCGCGACAACGTCGGTGTGCACACGCTCGCCGAGGAGGTCGAGGCGCGGCTCGCGACCTATCCCGAGGCGTTCGAGGTGGCGGTGCTCGGCTGCGCGGTGAACGGGCCGGGGGAGAGC